>NZ_CAUPYC010000019.1:0-57721 GCF_963515335.1 uncultured Paenibacillus sp.
ACACGCGAGAAAGTGATGAAAGTCATCCAGCAGTATAATTATTTTCCCAATGTTTCCGCTCAGGTGCTCGCCGGGAAGCGGGCACGCACGATCGGCCTGTTCCTGATTGCGCCGGGACATGTATCCAGCGATATTCTGACGAACATGCTGATCGTAAGTGTAATTGAACATGCCTCCGCTTGCGGTTACTACGTGCTGACCCATATCATCCGGGACGCAAAAGATACCGAAACGGTCAAGAACGTAAAGGAGATTTTTTTTCAGCGCCGGATTGACGGGGGAATTTTCATCGGCGCCGCCAATCATGAGCCTTTCATTGAGGAGCTCATTGCCGAAGGCTTCATCGTCGGTGTCGTGGATCAGGAACATCCGGAGATTCCGCAATCCAACCGGATTGTCGCCAATTTCAACAACGATTCCGGTATGAAGCAAGCTGTCGCTTATCTGGCGGGACTCGGCCATACAAGGATCGGCGTTATTAACGGGGATATGAACCGCTTATCCGGCCCGACGAAATACGAGGGCTTCCTGAAAGCGATGCAATTGTGCGGTTTGCAAGTCAATCGAGACTGGGTGCTGGAGGGCAGCTTTCATGAAGAAAGCGGGTATGAGGCGATTCATACTTTTCTTCGTACACAAGGAGAACGGCCTACGGCGATCATAGCTGCCAACGACAGCGTAGCGTTCGGTGCGATCCGGGCGTTGAAGGAACACGGATTGCAGGTGCCTGAACACATATCCGTCATCGGCTTTGACGATCATGCGCTCAGTGAGAAGCACCATCCCGCCCTGACGACGATCCGGGTCGATTTCAGCGACATGCTCAAGCAGCTTACCACGATCCTGATCTCCAAAATCGAAAAGCCGAGTTCCGATATAAGAGAAATCACGCTGGATTGCAGTCTTGTGATTCGGGAATCGTGCCGAAGAGTGTAAAGGGTAAATTTTTTTACGCTTCAATGAACACGCGTTTACAACATATATGTCGATAATTGTTGAAAAATAAAGACTAATTGACTTAATATAAACGCGCGTTCATTTAATCGTGGAAGGGGGAATTTCTATGTAGTTCGCGTCGGGTTCCGGGAAGGGTGAAAGTCGTACGTTGCGCACCGCAACTGACTATTACTTTTATCAAGGGGGATTTTCCGTGAAAAAAGGATGGACGGCATTAGTCGGCATGATGCTTTCCCTTATGCTGGTGATTACGGCCTGCTCGAGCGGCTCCGGTCAAAGTGGCGGCGGCGGCAATTCGGAGAACGCTGCGGCCGAGCAGGGAAATTCCGGTGAAAACGCTGTGGCGGCAGAGGACCAAGGCGGCGAAATCAATTACTGGTATCCTTGGGGCGGCGATTCGGAGAAATGGGACAAATGGCGGATGGAGGAATTCGGAAAGAAGAACCCGGGCTATAAGATCAATGCCACATATGTTCCGCCGGACGGCGGCCTGACGAACGGTAAGCTTGTATCTGCCATTTCGGGCAAGAATCCACCCGATGTGGTTATCTCTTCCGAATATGCAAGCGCTTACTCCTTGGCGGCGCAGGGGGCGCTCGAGCCGCTGGACGAGTACCTCGCCGCACTGGACTTCCAAGAGTCCGACGTTCTGTCTTCTTTCCTGCCGCTGATGAAATATAAGGACATCACGTACCTGTACCCCCAAGACTCCAACGTAAACCTGCTTTACTATAATGTGAAAATGTTCGAGGAAGCGGGACTGGATCCGAATAATCCGCCGGAAACAATTGAAGAGCTGGACGCTGCAGCGGAGAAGCTGGCGAAAGTGAACGGCAGCAGCATCGACCGCTTGGGCTTCATTCCGTGGATCGATGCCGGCGACGACGCGTTTCTGTGGGGATGGATCTTCGGCGCTAATTTCATCGATGAAGCGACCGGCGCCGTCAAGCTGAATGACGACCGCCTGGCCAATTTGTACAACTGGATGAACAAGTATGCCCGGAAATACAATCCGGAGAAAATCAAATCGTTCACGTCCGGCTTCGGCGGCGCATTCTCGCCGGATCACCCTTTCTTCACGGGTAAAGTGGGCATGACCGTGAATGGCAACTGGTTCGCCAACGCGCTGAAAATTTACGCGCCGGACCTGGAGTACCGTGTAGCGGCCATTCCGTTCCCGGAAGGCGGACGCGAGAAAGCCACGACGTTCGGCACCAACGTGTTCATGATTCCGAAAGGCGCGAAAAATCCGCAGAATGCGATGAAATTCATCATGTTTGCCGGCCAGCCGGAGATTCTGGCTGACAACATCAACACCTGGCGGTCCATCTCCATCTACACGAAGCCAAGCGATGCGATCAAATGGGATAAAGAGAACGATCCCGTATACAAAGTCGTACGTGAGGTCGCGGCGTCGCCGAACTCCGGACACCCTGCGCTTACTCCGGTTGCCAAGGAAATGTCCAATGAATTGAAGCTGCTGCGCGATAACGTCATCTATAACAACAAGGATCCGAAGCCGCTGCTCGAGGATGCGGAGAAGAAGCTTCAAACGGCGCTGGACAAAAAGAAATAATCGTGCCTGAACCGTCCGCGGGAGGATTGAGCCTGTGACGAAGAAGACTCGTCCTGTCGCGGCCAACGAATCGGTATGGCGTATCCGGTCGGTCAATCGTTATGAGGTGGTGAATTGGTTTGAGAAGTTCTCCTTCAACCGTGCAGGTCATGCCGGCGGCGCCCTCGAGGGTGCAGTCCAAGAAGCTGATGGAACGATTGGAGCTTGCCGCCGTTTACATCATCCTCGGCTTGACGGCGCTGGCTTTTATCATCCCTTTCCTGTGGCTGGTGTCCGGCTCGCTCAAGAGCAGCAGCGAATTGTTCGCCAATCCGCCGGTGTGGCTTCCGAGCAAGCCGCAATGGACCAATTTTACGACAGCCTTCGGTGAATTTCCGTTCCTGCTCTATTTGCGCAACACACTGACGATTGCAGGATTCGGCATTATAGGCGCCGTTTTATCCAATACGTTGATTGCCTACGGTTTCTCGCGGGTGGAGTGGAAGGGCCGGGACGGCGTATTCGTCCTGGTGCTCGCGACGATGATGCTGCCGTTCCAGGTTACGATGATTCCGCTTTTCATCATGTTCCAGAAGCTGGGCTGGATCGGAACGTTTCTTCCGCTCATTGTTCCCGTGTTTTTCGGAAACCCGTTCTTTATCTTTCTGTTGCGCCAATTTTTCCAAGGCATACCCAAGGAGCTGTCCCAATCCGCAAAGGTCGATGGGGCAAGCGAGTTTCGCATTTACTGGCAGATGATTCTGCCGTTATCGCTGCCGGTCATCACAACGGTCATGATCTTCTCCTTCATCGGCTCCTGGGGCGATTTCATCGGGCCGCTTGTGTTTCTGAGCGATAACAAGCTTTATACGCTGTCGCTCGGCATCCAGCAGATCATGTCGGTGAATGATCCCCGCTGGCCGCTGCTGATGGCCGTAGGCGTGAGCATGACATTGCCGGTATTGCTGATCTTTTTTGTCCTCCAGAAGTATTTCATCCAAGGGATCGCTTTCTCGGGGATCAAAGGTTAGGGGGCGCGCAGATGAGAAAAAATATACGGACCGGCTTGCTCTTTATTTCCCCTTGGATTGTCGGATTCCTGTTCTTCACTGCTTACCCGCTTGCAAGTTCGTTTTATTATTCGCTTACCGACTACGACATCATCAATCCGCCGGTGTTTGTCGGACTGGAGAACTATAAGACGCTCTTTACCGGTGATGACCTGTTTTATAAAGTATTGAAGAACACCCTGTACATGGTTTTTGTCGGCCTTACGGTCATTACGGCCTGCACCGTGTTCATCTCGATTCTTCTCAACAACAAGAAAGTTAAAGGCATGGCTTTCTTCCGGGTCGTTTTCTTCCTGCCGACGCTGGTTCCGCTCGTCATCCTGTCGATTCTATGGGTATGGGTGCTGCAGCCGGATTCCGGTATCGTGAACACGCTGCTCGGCTGGATCGGCATCGACGGTCCCGGCTGGTTCTCCAGTCCGGCGTGGGCCAAGCCGGCTTTTATTCTCATGGGACTATGGGGTGCCGGCGGATCGATTATCATCTACCTCGCGGGACTGCAGGGCATACCGGAATCGCTGTATGAAGCGGCGTCGATCGACGGCGCGAATTCGCTGCAAAAAATTTTATCCGTCACACTGCCCATGCTGCGTCCGGTCATATTGTTCAATGTCATCACCGGCATCATCGGCACGTTCCAATCGTTCGCGGAGTCTTTCATCATCACGCAGGGCGGACCGGACGGGGCAACCATGTTCTACTCTTTGTACCTGTACCAGAATGCCTTCCAATATGCGAAGATGGGCTACGCTTCCGCCATGGCCTGGGTACTGCTGCTCATCGCGCTTACCTTCACGCTGATTCTGTTCAAGGTTTCCGACCGCTGGGGCAACAACGATTAACGATAAACACGATAAGCCGAAAGGATGTTATCAACTATGGCAGGTCTGTTGGGCAATAACGTCATCACGCAAATTGGGATTCTCGTCAACGATATCGACAAGGTAAGCCAGGCATACGCCGATTTTTTCGGTGTCGCCAAGCCGGAAGCGATGATCACCGATACGGTCGACAAGGCGCGAACCGAATATAACGGCGCTCCCAGCGAAGCCCGGGCCAAGCTCGCTTTCTTCGATATGGGTTCGCTGCAGTTGGAGCTGATCGAGCCGGACCGGCATCCGAGCACATGGCGGAATTACTTGAATGAGCACGGCGAAGGGCCGCACCATATTGCGTTCGTGATTGAAGGCATGAAGGAGAAGGTTGCGCTGCTGGAGAGCAAGGGGTTCCCGCTGCAGCAGAAAGGCGAATACACCGGCGGCCGGTATGCCTATATCGATACCTTCCAAGCGCTGAAGGTGCTGGTCGAGCTGCTCGAAAACGACTAAAAATGCTTCAGGAGCTCGGTCCGAAACGGGATTGATCCTGGCTGACGCTTAAGCTGTTCCACCGACAAAGGAGGAAACCTGTTGAATCTGCTCATAACAGGCGCCAATCGCGGGCTGGGCTATGAGATTGCCGCCGAAGCGCTGGAGCGCGGCCATGCCGTGGTCGCGGGTGTGCGCAAGCCCGGCGAAGCGAATCAGAAGCTGACGGCACTTGCCGCCGCGCATGGAGAGCGGCTTGCCGTTGCGGAACTGGATGTGACGGACGAGGCGGGGCTGTCCGCGCTGGCCTCCCGGATGAAGCGGGAGGGCAGGACGCTTGGGGCGATCGTCAATAACGCGGCGATCCTCACAGCCCGCAACACGCCTATTGAGGACCTTAATATGGATGATGTGGCGAGGACATTTGAGATTAACCTCTATGGTCCGATGAGGGTGGTCAAGCATTTTCTGCCGCTGTTAACGGAGAAGGATGGCGCGGTGATCAATATTTCCTCCGAAGCGGGCAGCATCACGAATGCCTATCCGGGCGATTATCCGTACGCGATCTCCAAAACCGCGCTTAATATGTTCTCGCAGCAGCTGCTGGCCTATGTGAAAGACCGGGGCATTCAGGTGCTGAGCATTCACCCCGGCTGGATGAAGACGGATATGGGCGGCGAGAATGCGCCCACCGATCCGCGCAGCAGCGCCCGCGGCATCGTCGACCAGATCGAACGGCGAATCGTTCCGGAGAGCCGTTTCCGGTTCGTCGATTATTCCGGCAAAGCAATGCCCATTTGAACACCGCAGTCAAAACTCGTTCAGAGGAGAATCCCTATGATCAAAGGTATTGCCCATAACGCCATCCGTGTTGCGGATATGGGAAAATCGCTGCATTTCTACTGCGACATCGCAGGGCTGACCAAAGCCTTCGAGATTCATGACGATAACGATAAGCCCTGGATCGTTTATTTAAAGGTGTCGGACGGACAGTTTCTGGAGTTGTTTTACGACGGGGTCAAAGTGCCGGAGAACCGGTATGCGCCCGACCTCATCGGTTACCATCATTTCTGCTTCGAGACTGATCATATCGATGAGCTCGCCAAGCGGTTCCAAGCCAACGGACTGATGCAGAATGACAAACCGAGTCAAGGCAAGGATCTGAACTACAATTGCTGGGTTCATGACCCGGACGGCAACGCCGTTGAGTTCGTGCAGATCCATCCGGATTCCCCGCATGCCAAAAGCAGCCTGGTGAAGGAGGCGTAACGATGCTGAAAGGAAACGCACACGTCGCGTTTGTCGTAGCCGACATGGACAGATCGCTGCATTTTTACTGTGATGTATTGGGACTCGAGAAAGCGTTCGATCTGGACGATGATGAAGGCAACCCCTGGATCAACTATTTGAAGGTAGCGGACGGACAATTCATCGAATTGTTCTATGGCGGCCGGCGCGAGTATGTCCAGCATCCGAGAAACGCGGGCTCCACCCACATTTGCTTCGAGGTGGACGATATTTTTACAACGGCCGACCGCCTCAAGCGGCATGGCATCAAACTCGATATAGAGCCTATGCGCGGCAAGGATTACAACTATCAATGCTGGACCAGGGATCCCGACGGTTTTCCGATCGAATTCATGCAGCTCGATCCGCGTTCGCCGCAAAGCAACAGCTGAATATCCAGCATTCCAAATGACACTGACACTGACATGGACATGGCAAAAACCCTTTCCAAGGTTTTTTGCCATGTTTTTTTGCACATTAAGCACATTTATCTCTTTTCGGGTGTCTCCTCTTCATGCGTGCTGATTTTCGCGGTCTATCCATTTACCGGGAAAAAGTCAATATAATACGGCACCGGTATGCTGGTCTCCTGTCAAGGCAGAAATCATTCAGAGTCTATGCTAACAAAAAAGTGTTTCATTTACCTAACGTTATGTTGTAAAATAACAATGGATGGCGATACATGTAAGATGAAATAGGCTTGATCAGATAGGAGCAGCTTGTGGCAGACGGCGCGGCAACGCAAATGCAGCATTTTACCTGCCCGTCGCTGCTTGGAGATTACAGGGGGACTAGGATGATGGCGATGAGGGGCAAAGTAACCGTACAGGAAATAGCCGATTTGGCGGGTGTGTCCAAATTTGCTGTTTCGAGGGCGTTATCCGGAAAATCGGGCGTCAGCGCGCAAACGCGGGAAATGATTCTCCGTGCGGCCGGACAGCTCGGGTATTTCAAGAACGAACCCAAAAGCTTCACCAACGAACTGAACGAATACAGCGGCAAAAAAGTGTCGGGTACCGTCGTCGTATTGTTTCCGAATATCCGGTATCAAAACAACGAGTCGGTCTATTGGGGGCCGGTGTTCGACGGGATCTCCGCCCGCTTGAACCAGCGAGGCATGGATATTCTGACCCTGACGGAGCCTTCAAGCGATCATGTATTCTCGCTGCTTAATCCGGACGCGATTCAGGGAATCATTACGGTCGGTACGATCTCGACGGCGATTCTGCTCGACATCAATCGGCTCAATATTCCGGTGGTCATGGTGGATCATCAGGATCCGGCTTTCCATTGCGATACCGTCTTTACGGATAATTTCACATGCATGAAGGAATTGGTCACCAAGCTCGTCAGCAAAGGCTATAAAGACTTTCAATTCGTCGGCGATATCGGTGACGCACAAAGCTTCTACGAGCGCTGGCTCGCGTTCAAATCGACACTGGAGCAATTCGGGATTTCGTATCAGCCGATAGCAGAGCTGATCGGCCCGCCGGTGAGGGAAATCCATGTCGTAATGGCGGATATCGCCGAAGAACAATTGCCGGAAGTGCTGGTCTGCGCGAACGATATCAATGCGGCCGTTACGATTGAAACGCTGCAGAAAAGAGGCATAATGATCCCGGAGCGGTGTGCCGTTACGGGCTTTGACAATACGTTCGATACGCTGCCGATTATGGCCACGGTGAACGTCAACAAGGAGTTGCTCGGCATGAGGGCCGTCGATCAAATGCTCTGGCGAATCGCAAACAAGGAGTCGAGCGTGGAGAAAAAGCTGATTTACGGCGATATCGTCATGCGTGAACAGCATTCTTTTCAGCTCGCGGGACCAACACAATAACATCCCGATCAACGACCGCCGGCCATCGGATAAGATCCGGTGGTTTTTGTTTTGTTTATAAAGGCAAGTGTGAAATCGATGATACTGCTGTGGGTCGATTGCGGGATGAACATAACGAACATAACAAAAATAACTAAAAATAACGAATATCAAAAAAATAAATAAAAATGTTAGCCAAAAGCGATTGACGATTTCTGAACTTGGATGGTAATATTAGCTTGTAATTGAGCAAAACAAAAATACTGGTGGTGATGTCATCCGCAAAGAAGCGTAAACGCTTTATCGTGGAATTCGACGGGGGTCATACCCACAGAACGGTGCTTAACGGGTAACAATCGCCCGCAAAATGAGAACTGGAGGTCAGACGATGAAAAAAATGAAAGTGCTTTCGCTGGTGCTGATGGCGCTCATGTTGATCGTTACGGCTTGCGGCGGCAATAACACAGGGAGCAATAATCCCGCGAATGAAAATGTAAGCGCAAACAACGGTGCTGCGAAGAACGCCGAAGCACCCGCGGAGGAGGCGAAAGAAGAAGCGGCGGCGGATCTTGGCGGGCGCGTCATCAGAATGGCGGCTTGGTGGGATATGACCCCGAAGGGTGAAACTGCCGGCGAGAAAGCGCGGCTTGAAAAAATCGCCGAGATCGAGAAGAAATACAACGTGAAAATTGAGTTCGTCAACGTGCCTTTCGAGGAATACATGAACAAATTCACGACCACCGTGCTTGCGGGCGAACCGTTTGCGGACATTGTTCAGCTGGAGTACAAAAGCGCGATCGCGCCGGTACTGAAGGGCCAACTCCTTCCGCTCAGCGAATTTACCACGGCGGATAACGACATCAATAACGCGCAGAAGCTGACGATCAAATTGCCTCCGCTGGCTGGAGGAGAATACGGCTTCGATACCCCGGGACTGTCCTCGGTAGGCATTCACTATAACCGCGATCTTTTCAAAAAGCTTGGTTTGCCTGATCTTCAGGATGTCTATAACAGCGGCGAATGGACATGGGACAAGTTCCTCGAGATCGCCAAGCAAGCGACCCGCGACACCGACAACGACGGCAAAACCGATACGTACGGATTTTCCGGCTGGACCGGCAACATCGTACCGAACTTCGCAGCTTCCAATGGCGGCAAAATTGCCGACGATGAAACGGGCAAGGAAGGTCTTTCCGATCCGAGAGTGATCGAGGCGCTGGAGTTTGTCAATCGTCTCTACAACCAGGAGAACGTCGTATTTGTCAAGGGCGGCAACAAAACCGATTATAACGAGTTCAACACGTATAAAGATGGCAACGTGGCGATGTTTATCGGTTACGAGTGGATGCTGGGCGACCAGCCTTTTGAAGTCGGTGTCGTTCCGATGCCGATTGGGCCGCAGGGCACGAAAGATTTCACCTATGCGAATACCGCATTGGGCGGCAAATTCATCCCGAAAGGCATAAAAGATCCGCAAGTCGTCTACCAGATCTTCGAAGAGATGCAGGATGTTCCGCCGACCGAGGAGTATGTAGGCCAGGATTACATGGAATCGAAGTATTCGACGGAAGCCGACATCCAGATGATTCGCGATAACATCCAAGGCACAGGCATGGTGTATGTGCACGAAGGCTATCCGGACTTCCCGATCGGAGCGGTGATTGAGGACATTATCGTGAATAACGTATCGGTATCGTCCACGGTTGAGAAATACAAGCAGCAAGCTCAGGCGTCGATGGATAAGCTGAAACCATAACGGCAATCGGCAATTCCGGACAGGAAGAGAGGGTTGCGTCAAAGAGACGCGGCCCTTTCTGTTTGTGAAGATCATAACGGTGCGAATAACAAAAAGCAAAATGCCCAGGTGAAGATGACTTATATAAACGGCGAAAATAATGACCAAACAAGATCCTAAACAATTAATAAAAAAATTACCGTCGTTTGGTCTGATGATATAATTGTTATTATAATGTTATTGTTTGTTATCCAACGAAATCCGCGGCTTCACGAGGCGGGAATGAAGGAAGCTTGAAACCGAATCTTGGATCGTATGGAGCTTATTCGATAGGGGGGGCTGGCTTTGAAGAGTAAAGCAAGACTCAAGAGATGGGCATCGGCAACGATCGGCATATGCCTGGTTTCGGGGGTATTGATGGCCTCGCCGCCTGTGTACGCCTTGGAAGCCGGGAAGTCCGCAGCGCCGGACAATGCGGCCGGCCCATTGTCAGGCAACGACCGGCTATTCGAATTGCTGGAGGACAAACCGGCCTACTCCGATTATGTGGCGAAGTATGAAAACGCTGTACAACCGGAACGGGAGATCATGCTGGAAGGCACGGATTATACGCGTGTCGAAGGCAGAGGCTTCAAATCGATACAAGCATTCGATGGGCAGAGCGGCTCTTCCCTGCTCACCGGGGAGCAAGGCGAGGTGGAATGGACCTTTCAAGTGCCGGAAGCCGGATTCTATACGATTTCGATGCTCTATTACCCGATTGAAGGGAAAAGCTCAAGCATCGAACGCACGGTATTGATCGACGGGGCCATACCATTCGAAGAAGCGGCCTATGTGCAATTCGACCGTATTTGGGACAACGAGTACGACGAAATTCAGCGGGACAATCGCGGGAACGACCTTCGGCCTCAGCAGGTCGAGAAGCCCGCTTGGCGTGCCGCAGTCTTTAAGGATTTCGAGGGCTATTACGACAAACCTTTCCAATTCTACCTATCAAAAGGCACGCATACCTTGACGTTGATCTCGCAGCGTGAGCCGATGATCATCCGGAATCTGAAGCTGTTTCCATATAAGGACCCCGCTTCTTATGAGGACGCGTTAAAGCGCTATCAGGCAGAGGGGCAGGAAGAAACCGAAGGATTATTAATTGAAGTTCAGGGCGAAGACGCGATTGCGAAATCGTCTCCGACGCTGTATCCGGTAAACGAACGGACGAGTCCCGCCGTCTACCCGTACAGCGCGAAGGAAGCCCGCATCAATACGATCGGGGGTTACAACTGGCGCATCCCCGGTCAATGGATCGAATGGGAAATCGACGTGCCGGAAACGGGCTTATATAAAATCGCCTTCAAGGCACAGCAGAACTTCGTGAGAGGCATCTATTCGACCAGGCGATTGACCATTGACGGAGAGGTGCCGTTCAAGGAAATGGAGAAGGTTGCGTTCCGGTTCAAGAATGGCTACCGGATGGACGTGATGGGCGCCAAGGAGCCCTATTTGTTCAAGCTGGAGAAGGGTAAGCATATCCTTCGCCTGGAGACGAGCCTCGGCGAATTCGCGCCGCTCATCCGTGAGGTCGAAGACAGTCTGTTCAATCTGAATGCGATGTATCGAAAAATTTTGATGATTACCGGCACCGCGCCGGACGAGGTCCGTGACTACAGGGTCGAGCAGCGGATTCCGAATTTGTTGGAAACCTTCCAGGCTGAAAGCGATCGGCTGAAAGAAGTAGGCAAGCAGCTGAAAGCGTTATCCGGAGGAAGCAGCGACTCCGAGGCGCTGCTGAAGACGATGTCCGTCCAATTGGATGAAATGATCAAGGGTCCCGATACGATTCCGAGAAGGCTGACAGCCTATAAAACCAATACCGGAGGCCTCGGAACCTGGATCCTGAAATCGCGGGAGATGCCGCTGGAGATCGACGCCATCTATGTTGTGTCTCCGGACAAAAAGCTGCCGAAAGCCGGGATGGGGTTCTTCGCGGAACTATGGCATGAGATCGCAACGTTCTTTTATTCGTTCGTCATCGACTACAACCAAATCGGCAACGTGACAGAAGCGGAAGACCGGCGGTCCGTTACGGTCTGGATCGGCAGCGGCAGGGATCAGGCGAATACGCTGAAATCGATGATCGACGAAACCTTCACGCCGCAAACGGGCATTAACGTGAATTTGAAGCTGGCACAGATGCAAACCTTGCTTCCCGCCACGCTGGCGGGTCAGGGGCCGGACGTGGCGATGCAGATCGGGAACGATCTTCCTGTGAACTATGCGATGCGGAATGCGGCGGCCGACCTGACGCAGTTCCCGGATTTCGAAGAGGTATCGAGACGGTTCAGGGAAAGCGCCTTCGTTCCTTACTCTTATCAGAAAGGCGTTTATGCGCTGCCGGAAACGCAAACCTTCAACATGCTGTTTTATCGGAAGGACGTGCTCAAGGAGCTTGGACTGGACATTCCGCAGACGTGGGATGACGTCTCCAACCTGCTGGCGGTCCTGAACAAGAACCAAATGCAATTTGCGCTCCCGCTCGTGCTTCAGCCGTCCTACCCGGGGGAAAACATCCCGCCGAATTCCGTGTACGCGACGCTGCTCATGCAGAACGGCGGGCAATTCTACCGCAACGGCGGTAAAGAATCCGACCTGGATTCCCGGATCGGCATTGAGACGTTTAAGGTGTGGACGGAGTTTTATACCGATTACAAGCTGGAGCGGGAATTCGATTTCCCGAACCGGTTCAGGACCGGCGAGATGCCGATCGGACTGGCGGATTATACAATGTATAACCAATTGTCGGTGTTTGCGCCGGAAATCCGCGGTATGTGGGGATTCGTTCCCGTACCGGGAACCGTGCAGAAAGATGGCACCGTCAACCGGGAGGTTCCAGGCGGCGGCAGCGGTACCCTGATGCTCGAAAGCGCCGAAGACAAAGAAGCGGCTTGGGCGTTCATGAAATGGTGGACCAGCGATGAGACGCAAACGCAGTTCGGCCGTGAGATGGAAGGCTTGATGGGCGCAGCGGCCCGTTATCCGACGGCGAACATCAACGCATTGGACCGCCTCCCTTGGACGGCAGGCGATTACCGGAATCTGAAAGCCCAGTTCGAGTGGGTGCGCGGCATTCCCGAAGTGCCGGGCGGCTATTTCACCGGGCGACATTTGTTCAATGCGTTCTACAGGGTCGTCGTGAATGCGAAGACCCAGCCGAGAGAAGCCATGATGGATTATGTCCAGTATATTCAGGACGAGATCAGCACCAAACGCAAAGAATTCGGTCTGGCTGACTAAAGGGAGGATGCAAGGATGTCAAACGCGAGTCTGCCGCATACGCCGCCCGCCGCGGCCGCTAAATCGGCGGTCCGGCGCGAGACCTGGTGGACGATCAGGAAGAAGGCGATGAAGGCCCATAAACACTCTTACCTATTAATGGCGCCTTACATGCTGTTGTTCGGGCTGTTCACCATCCTGCCGGTCGTCATGTCCGTACTGATCGGCTTCACGTATTTCAATATGCTCGAGTTTCCGCGGTTCATCGGATGGCAGAACTACACGCGCCTGTTCCTTGAGGACGATGTTTTCCTGATCGCGATCAAGAATACGCTGTTGTTCGCTGCCATAACCGGTCCGCTCAGCTATCTGGCCAGTTTTGTTTTTGCTTGGATCATTAACGATTTACGGCCGAAGATGAGGGCGTTCATGACGCTGATTTTCTATGCCCCTTCCATTTCCGGCAACGTGTTTTTTATCTGGCTGATCATTTTCTCCGGCGACCGTTACGGAATCGCCAACGGCTTCCTCATTAATTTAGGGATGATGCTGGAGCCGATTCAATGGCTCAAGACGGAAAAGTACATTTTGCCGATCATCATTCTTGTTCAGCTGTGGCTCAGTCTGGGCACCGGCTTCCTGGCTTTCATCGCCGGTCTGCAGACGGTCGATCGCACCTTGTACGAAGCCGGTGCGGTAGATGGCGTGAACAACCGTTGGCAGGAGTTGTGGTATATTACGCTCCCGTCCATGAAACCGCAGCTGATGTTCGGAGCCGTCATTCAGCTCACCGCCTCATTCGCGGTGGCGGATGTCTCCATCGCGCTCGCCGGGTTTCCGAGCGTCAACTATGCGGCGGAAACCATCGTCACCCATCTGATCGACTTCGGCACGATCCGATTCGAGATGGGCTTTGCCTCCGCGATTGCGACCGTGCTGTTCATGCTGATGGTCGGCACGAATTTGATCGTACAACGACTTCTGCGGAAGGTGGGTGAGTAAGCGCATGAATAATTTCGCATTCATGCTTAGGGGCAAAAAACGCGTGAACCGTTCGTTCATGGGAAGCTTCTGGTTATTCCTGCTGCTCGCGCTTATGGGAGCTTTCATGGCTTTGCCTCTCGTGTACGCGATCAATGCCGCCTTCAAGCCATTGGACGAGATATTCCTATTCCCGCCGACGCTTTTCGTCCGGAATCCCACGATGACCAACTTCGTCGATCTGGTCAATCTGCTCGGCAATTCCTGGGTTCCGTTCTCGCGTTATCTATTCAACACGGTATTCATTACCGGGATGGGCATAGCGGGCCACGTCCTTCTGGCATCGGCGGCGGCTTATCCGCTTGCCAAGCATCATTTTCCGGGCAAAACGATCCTGTTCACCACCGTTGTCCTGTCGCTTATGTTCACGCCGCAGGTTACCGCGATTCCGAACTATATGATCATGTCCTGGATCGGTTTGATCGACACGTACTGGGCGGTCATCGTGCCCGCATTCGCATTTCCGTTAGGCCTGTATCTGATGAAGCAGTTCATGGAGCAGATTCCCGACGCCCTGATGGAAGCGGCCAAAATTGACGGCGCCAGCGAATATCGGATTTTCTGGCAGATCGTTATGCCGAACGTCAAGCCGGCCTGGCTGACGCTGATCATCCTGCTCTTTCAAATGCTCTGGGGCACGGACGGGAACGGCTTCATCTACAGCGAACAGCTCAAAACACTGCATTACGCTTCGAACCAGATCATTCAGGGCGGCATTGCCCGGGCCGGCGTGGGCGCCGCGGTAGCGCTGATCCTGATGAGCGTGCCGATCACCCTGTTCATGTTCTCGCAGAGCCGCATCATTGAAACCATGGCCACTTCCGGCATGAAGGATTAAGGGGGATCGACGGATGCTGCTGAAAAAAGCGATTCTCGTATTGGCTGTCATTTCCTTTCTGACGATCGATGCCCTGCCGTCTGCGGCGTCCGCGCCTTATGAGAGCTATACGTATAACTATTATGAGGACGGCGTCCGGATTCCGGCGCCGTTCCTCCCCGAACGTTCCGTATCGGGGGCGGATCTCGGCGTCGGCGATTTCATCGATCCGAACGACATGTATGTGACGGCAGACGGCCGGATTTATATTCTCGACAGCGGCAACCGCCGCATCATCAGTTTGGATAAGAACTGGCGTCTCATCCGCGAGATCACTGTGTTCGACAACAACGGCAAAGAGGACGGATTCGCCAACCCAGGCGGCATTTTCGTCACTGAAGATAAACGGATCTTTGTCGCGGACACCGAGCGTCAACGCATTGTCGTGCTCACGAACGAAGGGGAGCTCGTCAAGATCATCGAGAACCCGGAGTCCGACATTCTGCCCCAGGATTTCAAGTTCGTCCCGCTGAAAGTGACGGTGGACAAGGCGAACCGCGTGTTTGTCGTCGCGCGGGGCGTATTCGAAGGGCTGATGCAGTTCGACGAGAACGGCGCGTTCATCGGATATGTCGGAACCATCAATCTGACGCAGAATCTCTGGGATAAAATATGGCGGCTCGTCGCAACGGATACGCAGAAGCGCCAGATGCGGCTGTATATTCCGACCGAGTTCGTCAGCGTCGATATCGACCGCAAGGGTTTCGTCTATTCGACCAACATCGATCTGGAGACCCAAAAGCCGGTGAAACGGCTCAACCCTTCCGGCCAGGACGTATTGAAGCGGTTCGGTCGCCATCCCGTAGTCGGCGACGTGCGTTACCGGGTTTTCGGCAACAATGCCGGGCCATCGAAGCTTGTGGACATCAAGGTGCTCGGCGACGGCATGTATACCGTGCTCGATTCGTTCCGCGGCCGGCTCTTTACATACAACGACGAAGGCGAGCTGCTGTATGTATTCGGCGACAAAGGCACGCAGCTCGGCACTTTCAAGACGCCTGTCGCCATTGAACAGGCGGGGGATAAGCTCGTCGTGCTGGACCGCGGCAAGAACAGCATAACCGTGTTCAAGCCGACGGCGTTCGGCAGAAGTGTCCATCAGGCGGTAAGGCTTCAGTATAACGGCAACGATGCCGAATCGGTGAAGGCGTGGAAGGAGGCGCTTCGCATGAACGCCAACTACGACATCGCCTATATCGGGATCGGCAAAGCGATGCTGATGGAGAAGAAGAACAAGGAAGCCATGGAATATTTCAAGCTCGGCATGCAGCGGAAGTATTATTCGGTCGCTTACAAGCGATACCGCAGAGAAGTCATGAAAGAGCATTTCGGCACCTTCCTAACCGTGCTGATGGCAGCCATCGCGTCGCTGGCGGCGTTCCGGCTGACGAAGAAATGGAGAACGAGGAGGGTTGAGCGCCGTGAAGCAGGACTTTATTAAGTTTCCGCTCCATGTCATCCTGCGTCCGTTCGACGGATTCTGGGACATGAAATACGAAGCGAAAGGCAAGATGAGGGTAGCGTTGACCGTGCTGTTCCTCGTGGTCATCACGATGATCCTGCAGAAGCAATACGCGGGGTTTCTTGTGAATTTCAATGATCCGCGGTATCTGAACAGTCTCGACGATCTGCAATATACCGTACTGCCGTTCTTCCTCTGGTGCATCGCGAACTGGTCAATCACGACGTTGATGGAGGGAGAAGGCAATTTCAAGGAGATTGTAATGGCTTCGGCCTATGCGATGGTGCCGCTTATTCTGATCTACTTGCCGACGACATTCATGAGCCGGTTCATGGCTGCCGAAGAAACGGCATTTTATTACCTGCTGAATTCGATTGCCGTCATCTGGTTTCTGTTCTTATTATTCGCCGGCATCATGACGGTGCATCAGTATACGGCGGCCAAGACCGTGCTGACAATGGCCCTTAGTGTCGTGGCGATGGGCATCATCGTCTTCCTGGGCACGCTGGCTTACAGTATGATCATGCAGATGTACTGGTTTGTGATTGACATCTACCGGGAACTGATATTCCGGGCATAAGGAGGCCGCCCCCTTGATAAAACAAAAAAAATGGCTTGCGGTGGCGGCCTGTGCCGTAATCGCCGGAATCGCAGTCTTTCTCATTATTCTTAACACGCGCGGCGTACCGGCCATCGATGCGGCTTCTTATACGCAAGGTACGGCAGAGCTTGCGCAAGCGGCGGAGCTTAAGGCGCTGCCGGGCGGCTCGGGCGGAGTCCCGGGCATGAAGCTCGTTGCGCAGACCGACGATCTGGCTTTGTATTATCATGCCGAGACAACAGAGGTCGCCGTCGAGGACAAGCGCAGCGGCAAGATATGGCGCAGCAGCCCGGCCGAACGCGATTCGGATGCCAAAGCGTCGCCGTTCGAGAAGGAGTCAATGGCCTCCCCGGCCAACATTTCGTTCCGGGATGCGGTCGGGAATCTAGAGACTTATACCAGTTTCGGACAGAGCATCAGCAAGAAGCAATTTACAGCGGAAAGCATCGAGAGCGGTATCCGGGTCACCTATACGCTCGGGGACCAGTCGCTCGGGATCGAAGCGCTGCCCCGGCTGATCAGCAAGAAGCGGCTGGAGGAGAAAGTCCTAAGCAGATTGGATGAGGCGACTGCGCGTTATGTCGGCTTGCGCTATTATCCGTTATCGACGAACAAGGAAGTGCTGGAGCGAATGGATGCCCAGCTTTCCAGGCAGCTGGTATTGAACAAAATGTTGGCCGCCTTCGAGAAAGCGGGCTACACGAGGGAGGATTTGGCGTTCGACAATGAAGAGAACGGGATTGCCGGGGGAGCGGCTTCCGATCGGCCCAACTTCACCGTACCGCTCGAATACAGGCTGGACGGCGATTCCCTGCTGGTCTCGGTGCCAGTCGCGCAGATCAAGGAAAGCGAAGCCTACCGCATCCGCTCGATCGAGCTGCTCGGTTATTTCGGAGCAGCCGGCCTGGAGGAGAAAGGCTACATGTTCGTGCCGGACGGAACGGGCAGCCTGATCTATCTGAATAACGGCAAAGTGAAAAACGAACTGTATGCGCAGCGTTTATACGGCGACGATTATAACGATAACAGCGGCCGCCGTGGCCAAGTCGCCCAAAGCGCGAGAATGCCGGTATTCGGCTTGAAGTCGGGCGACGACGCCTGGTTCGCGGTCATCGAGCAGGGAGACGGAATCGCCGGCATCAACGCCGATATTTCCGGCAAACAAAACTCCTATAACCATGTGTATAGCAGCTTTGCCGTTCGCGGCGAGGACTCGCTGGAACTCTACAAGGGCAATCAAGTAGAGTCCATCCAGCTGCTGTCGGAACAGCGGTATGAAGGCGACATCAAGGTTCGGTACAGCTTTTTATCCGGCGAAGACGCGGATTATTCCGGCATGGCCAAGCTCTACCGCAACCGGCTGGTGGAGCAAGGCGTACTGAAGCCGCTCAGAGACAGCGCTTCAATCCCGTTCTATGTGGATATGCTGGGGGCGATCGAGAAGAGACGAACCTTCCTCGGCATTCCTTATGATGCACTGGTGTCGATGACCTCTTTCGAACAGGCCGGGCAAATCGCCGAACAGCTTCAATCGGACGGGATCACCAATATCCAAATGCGATTTATGGGCTGGTTCAATAAGGGTTTGAACCATAAGCTGCCTGTGAACATGAAGGTGGACGGCGTACTTGGCGGGAAGCCGGAATTGAAGGCGCTCGAGGACAAGCTGGCCGAAATCGGCGGCAGGCTGTACCCGGACGTGGCCTTCCAGCAAGTGTACCAAAACGACCGTAATTTCACTCCCTCTTCGGACGCGGCGAGATTTCTTACCAAGGAAGAGGCGGCGCGTACACCGTTTAATCCCGCATTCAATGCCATGGACTTCGATTTGGGCATCTATTATCTCTTGTCCCCCGCCAAGCTTCCGTATTATGTCGATCAGTTCATCGACAGATACGCTTCGTACGGGACGGACGCCGTAGCCATTCGCGATCTCGGGGAGTTGGTCTATTCGGATTATCGCGTAAATCGCGTCATTTTCCGTGAAACCGCCAAGAATATCATTACCGGGCAGCTCGGCAAGATCAAGGAGAAATTCCCGAATACGTTGCTGACCGGCGGGAACGCCTATGCGCTTCCATATGCCGAACAGGTAGTCAATGTGCCGACCTCAACCAGTAAATTCAATATCGCGGATGAGGAAGTGCCCTTCTATCAGATGGTGCTGCACGGATTCGTCGACTATGCCGGATCGCCGATCAATCTGGACGACGAGCAGGACATGAAGCGGCAAATGCTTCGCAGCCTAGAACTCGGGGCGGCTCCTCATTTCCTGTGGTCCTACGAGCCGTCCTCTAAACTGAAGTACACCCGCTTCGATACGATGTATTCTACGGATTACGCGGCGTGGTACGACGATGCCGTCGCGATGTACAAAGAAGTAAATGCGGTGCTCTCCGGCTTGCGGACGAAAGCGATCGAACGGCGTGTTCGATATGCCGACGGGGTTGTGGAAGTGCGATATGAAGACGGTACTTCCGTTCTCGTCAACTATACCGATCAGCCCGTTGCGATCAACGGAACCCGCATAGATGCGCAAGATTATGCGGTAGGGGGTGGCCAAGGATGAATAAACGAAGTCTGACCCTTACCCAGCGGAGAGCATTGCTCGGCGTAGCCTTTATTCTCCCTTGGCTGCTCGGATTTTTATTTCTGTTCGCGATGCCGCTCGTGCAGTCCGTCAAATTCAGCTTCAACGAGCTGATTATCGCGCCCGGCGGATACGAATTGGTGAATGTCGGCTGGAAAAACTTCAACGACGCCTTATTCGTCGATGCGAATTTCAACCGGATCCTGACGGATTCCGTGGCAGCGATGCTCGTGGATGTGCCGTTGATTCTGTTCTTCAGTTTGTTCGCGGCAACGCTGCTTAATCAGAAGTTCAAGGGCCGGGGCTTCGCGAGGGCGGTTTTTTTCCTGCCGGTTATTCTGGCCTCCGGCGCGATCGCGTCCGCCGAAGCGGCGGGCCTTCTCAACCTGGTCGGCAATTCGGAGGCGGCGAAAGAGGTGGGAGACGCCCAATCCGGGGTCGATATCCTGTCCATGGTCATCATGCTGGATGAAGCCGGTATGCCGCGGTGGTTCATCGACTATATTACCGAAGCCGTCATGCGGATTTATGAAATTATCCGCAGCTCCGGCGTACAGATTCTCATTTTCCTGGCCGCCCTGCAATCGGTTCCTGCCGCGATGTACGAAGTGGCCAAGATGGAAGGCGCAACGCCTTACGAATCATTCTGGAAAATTACGTTTCCGATGGTGAGTCCGCTCATTCTAACCAATGTCATCTATACGATCATCGATTCGTTCTCTGACAGCCCGGTTACCCAAACGATATTCGCGACGGCGTTTCAGACGCAGAATTTCGGTCTCAGCGCCGCCATGTCCTGGCTGTATACGCTGGTCGTCGGCGGACTGCTGCTTATTGTCGGCGTGCTGATTTCCAGAAAAGTGTTCTATTATAACTGATTCGAGGGGAGAGGCGAATCTTGGATGCCAAAACGACACGAAGCGAAGCGGTAATCTGCTACAAGTTCAGGAAGACCAAGAACAAAACGCTGGAGTGGCTATGGGCCGCATTCCGGTATGCACTGATTATCGGGATCTCGTTCGTCATCCTCTATCCTTTGCTGCAGAAAGTGTCGGTTGCCGTTAAAGCGAAAGAGGATATTTATAATCCGACGATCTATATGGTGCCCGTGAACTTCACGCTTGACAACATCCGCATGGCGATCGAGCTGCTCGACTATTGGCCGCTTCTTGGAAACACGCTCTTATTCGTGACGGTGATTACCTTGCTGCAGGCCGCTTCGTGTGCGCTTGCGGGCTATGGCTTCGCCCGGTTTGATTTTCCCGGAAGCAACGTTCTGTTCACACTGGTCATTCTTACCATCCTGATCCCGATGAGCACCTTGATGGTTCCGATGTACCTTCATTTCCGAAGCTTCGACATTCTCGGCATCGTCAGTCTGTTGACCGGTAAGGACGGCGTTAATTTGCTGAATACGTTCTGGCCGTCCATGATCACGGCAGCAACCGCAAACGGATTGAAGTCGGGTCTGTTCATCTATATTTTCCGTCAATTTTTCCGGGGGCTGCCCAAAGAAATCGAGGAAGCAGCTCTCATCGACGGGGCGGGAGGGTTCAAAACCTTTTTCCGGATCATGCTTCCCAATGCTGTTCCGCCGCTGCTTACCGTGATTCTGTTCGCCTTCGTCTGGCAGTATAACGACACGTTCTTCACCACGCTGTTCATGAGCGAGAGCAATCTGATGCCGGTGAATATCGCCGCGCTTCCCGCAGATGCCAGCCAACAGATTCCGCTCATGCTCGGGGTCGGGACGAATCCGAATGTGAAGGCGGATCCGAATTATGTGGCGATGGTCGTCGACACCGGCATCCTGCTCGCTATTCTGCCTTTGATCGTGATGTATTTGTTTGTGCAGCGTTATTTTGTGGAAAGCGTGGAGCGCACGGGCGTTGTCGGCTAAGCGGATCGCTCCGCAATCCTGCAGGTTCGCCCGTCTTCGTATGATCGCGATAGACGTTGTTCTCACCGAAGTGGATGACGACTCAGACTTAAGACGTAATAGGGAGTGGCTGACCATGATCAATCTGACAAGCGACGCAAATTTTCGGGTCGAACCGAACTTGATTAATCCGGACGCATCGGATAACGCCAAGCGGCTGATGGCTTTTCTCTGCGATATGTATGGGAAGCGTATGCTGACCGGCCAGCAAGCGGGAGTCGGGCGCAACCCGGAGCCGGAGATCATCTTTGCAGCGACGGGGAAATACCCGGCTGTAATGGGATTCGATTTTATGGATTATTCGCCGGGACGGACGGAGCGCGGCGCCGTTTCCCAGGATACCGATCTCGCGATCGACTGGTGGAAGCAAGGCGGGATCGTGACGTTCTGCTGGCATTGGGGAGCCCCGAAGGATCTGATCGATCTGGAGCCTGACCGGCACTGGAGCAAGGGGTTCTATACGAATGCGACCGCCTTCGATATCGAAGCGGCGATGAAGGATCCGTCCTCGGAATCATTTGCTTTGCTGATCCGCGATATCGACGCGATCGCCGAAGAGCTGCGCCGGCTTCGGGACGAGGGCGTGCCGGTGCTATGGCGTCCGCTGCACGAGGCGTCCGGTGGCTGGTTCTGGTGGGGCGCGAAAGGCCCTGGGCCCTGTATTGCGCTCTGGAAGCTGATGTACGACCGGATGACGCGGCTGCACGGACTGAATAACCTGATCTGGGTCTGGAACGGCCAGCATGGTGATTGGTACCCGGGCGACGAATATGTGGATATCATCGGCGAAGACATTTATCCGCCGGAGCGAAATTACGAGTCGCAAGTCGACCGGTTCCGTCTGGCGTCGTCCTATACGTCCGCCAATAAGATCATTACGCTGTCCGAGAACGGACCCCTGCCGGACCCCGACCTGCTGATCCGGGACGGCGCACCCTGGTCTTGGTGCTGTACGTGGTACGGAACATTCGTGTACAGAGAGGATAACGGACGGCTGGTATACTCCGGGAAATACACGGAACTCAAGATGCTGCGGAAATTATACGATCACCCGTTTACCTTGACGCGGGAAGATTTGCCGGATCTGACGGCCTACCGTCTCCCCTAAGCGGCAAACAGACAAGAAGGAGCATATAGGATGACGCTGCAGATTTGGAAGCATCGCAAAGCACTGACCGGCACGTTCTGCAAGTTGGATGAGGGAAGAATCACCCTCGGATTTATCGGCGGCTCCATCACGGACGCCAGACCCAGGCACAACTGGCCTGAGCCGGTTATTGCCTGGTTCGCCCGGAGCTTCCCTGAGGCGAGAATTGCGGTCGAGAATGCCGCGATCGGAGCGACGGGAAGCGACCTCGGCGTCTTGCGGGCTGAGCGGGATCTCATCCACCGAGGCTGCGACATCGTGTTCGTCGAATATGCGGTCAACGATCACGATACGCCCTCCGGGCGGCGCAGGCGAACGCGGGAGGGCTTGATTCGGAAGCTGCTCGCTGACGGGGAACGGGATGTGGTGTTCGTATACACTTTTTGTCAGGATATGTACGAGCCGATGGCAGCCGGTCGGGAGCCGGATTCCATTCGGGAATTGGAAGAGCTCGCGGAGCATTACGGAATCGGCTCGGTCTGGATGGGGCTGCACGCGCTGGAGGAAGTCCGGAAAGGCGCTATCCGTTGGGAGGAATGGCTGCCGGACGGTCTCCATCCGACCGCCAGGGGCAGCATGAGCTACGGCGAAAGCGTGATCGCCTTCTTGGAACAGGATTCATCGCGTGCGGGCGACCCGTACTGGGTTGAGAGGCAGTCGGCGGCAATGGTGAAGCCGCTTGATCCGTTGCATTGGGGGGAGTCCGTCCAATTGCCGCTGGATGAGGTGAGCACGGAAGGTCCTTGGACGATCCGTCGATGGCCTTACTATGGATGGATTGACCGCGTGCTGGAAACGGCGGCGGTCGGGGCGAAGCTGGATTTTATGTTCGACGGCAGGGGAGTCGCCCTGGGATTCGATTTCGGGCGGACATCCTCCGAATTTCGTTACCGGATCGACGGCGGCGAATGGGTATCCGTTGAACGCGACCGCCCGGATTGGATCGGCAACGAAGGCTGGTACCGATTGTGGGTGCACGGAGATGATCTGCAGCACGAGGCGCACCGTTTCGAGCTTGAGGTCATACACGGCAACCGGCCCGGTTGCCAAGGGACGAACTTCAGGCTGGGCATGATCGGTGTTATCCGCTAATGAAGGAATCCAATCGATATGGAGGATTGAACATGACAAATGAAAATAAAATCAGAATCGGTATGATCGGCGCCGGCAATATCGGAGGCGTGCACATCGGAGAATTCTCCAAACTGCAGGGCGAATGCGAAATCGTGGCGATCACCGACATCGATCAAGCCAAGGTCCGCAAGCGTGCCGAGGAGAACGGGATCCCGATCGTTACGGCAACCAATGAAGAGCTGATTGGCCATCCGGAAGTCGATGCGGTGATCGTGGGGGTGCCCAATCAGCATCATGCCCCGCTTGCGATTCAAGCTTTGGAGGCCGGCAAGCACGTGCTGCTCGAGAAGCCGATGGGCATCAGCGGCGACGCCGCTCGGCAAATCCTGCAGGCGAGCCGCAAGTCGGATAAGGTGCTGATGGTGGCTCATCAAATGCGGTGGGAATCGGTTCCGATGCAAATCAAGGAGCAGGTGGATCGAGGAGAATTAGGCCGTATCTATGCCGCGAAGACCGGCTGGTTCCGCCGCAAAGGCATCCCCGGCTGGGGCACCTGGTTCACGCAAACGGAGCAGTCGGGCGGCGGTCCGCTGATCGACATCGGCGTGCATATGCTGGATCTGGCGCTCTACCTGATGGGAAACCCGAAGCCTGTGTCCGTTTTCGGATCGACCTATGCGGAATTCGGGCCCAAGCGGAGAGGGATCGGCACATGGGGGACCCCGGATTGGAACGGTGTGTACGACGTCGAAGATTTGGCGATGGCGATCATCAAAATGGAGGACGGAAGCACGCTCACGCTTGAGGTGAGCTGGGCCGTTCATATGGATACGGACAATACGCCGTTCATCCATCTGATGGGTGCCGAAGGGGGAGCAGCGTACCGTGGCGCAAGCGGCAAGCTGCTGACGGAAAAGTTCGACCGGCCGTCGGAGACGGAGCTGCGCAAGCCGGACAACGACGAAGGGGAACGGCTGCGTCTTAGCCGCCACTTCCTGGCGTGTATCCGCGACGGCAAGCAGCCGATCAGCTCGGCATTGACCGGGTTTACCAACAATCTCGTTCTGGACGCGATCTACGAGTCGTCCCGCACGGGGAATGAAGTCAAGCTCAACTGGAATGTGTAAGATTCGCATTAGAGGAGGATCCGCAATGTTGCATGGACTTACGCGTGCCGGCTTAGGCGATATCGGCAATGACGAGTATTTCATCGAGAAGGCGGCGCAATACGGTTTTGAAGCTGTCGATATCAATGCTTTGGGGTTGATCGAACGAGTCGGCATCGAGAACGCCAAGGAGCTGCTCCGGAGTCATCAGATGGTCGTCGGCTCGATCGGATTGCCTGTGGAGTGGCGGCAGAGCGAAGCGATGTTTCGGGACGGATTGACCGGTCTGACCGAGGCCGCCGAGGCGGCCGCCGCGCTCGGCTGCACGGCTTGCTGCACCTATATTTTGCCCTCGACCGATCAGAAGGCGTCGCATTTTATGGCGATGGCTACGAAACGGATGCGGATCGCAGCCCGGATTCTCGATGCTTACGGCATTCGGCTGGGTCTGGAATTCGTCGGCCCGCATCACTTGCGCACCAGATGGGCGAATCCGTTCATCTGGACGATGGAGGAAACGCTGGATTGGATCGATGCGATCGGCGAGCCGAATGTGGGACTTCTATTCGACGCTTATCACTGGCATACGAACGGATCGACGGTTGAGGACATTTATAAGCTGCGTGCCGAGCAGATCGTTCATGTCCATATCAATGATGCCCCGGACGTGCCGGTCGAGGACGTGCTGGACAATGCCCGATTGTATCCGGGAGAAGGGGTTATCGATTTGCCCGGTTTTCTGCACGCGCTCCATCATATCGGCTATGCCGGCGTCGTGGCGCAGGAAATATTGACGCAGGAGGCGCCGTCCGACTCCCCCGAAACGCTGTTGAAGCGTTCCAGCGAAGGCTTCGACAAGGTCTTCCAGGCCGCTGCAATTCGTGGGGCCAAGAGAGGCGGCGGCGAATGAACCCGAAAGTCATCGGGATCGGTGGAAAAGGGGCCATACGCTATGGAGTACAGAAGGGATAATCAATTCGAATTCCGCAATCATGCGCGCTATGTCGGTCGGTTGGATTGGCGAGATTCGAATGGGCCGCTGCTTTCGTGGGCAGGCGGCTCGATCGCAGTGCGGTTCCGGGGCCAGGCCATAACGCTTCGCATGATCGCCAAGGAGAGAGAAGATTCTTGGGTGGATCTGATCGTTGACGGAGAGGTGCATCGCACGCTGCATATTGATGCCTTGCACGAGTCAACGACGCTTGTTATCCCCCAAGCGGGGAACGAGCCTCATATCCTCGAGGTCTACAAGCGGACGGAAGCGATGTTCGGCACGGTTCAATTCCTCGGATTCGAGCTTCCGGAAGGCGGCCGGTTTATGACGCCGCCGCCGCGCCGGGAGCACAGGCTCGAGATCATCGGCGATTCCATCAGCGCCGGTTCCGGCAACGAAGGGAAAGACGGCGATCCGAATATTGCCGCGCATGAGAATAACCGTCTCGCCTATGGAACATTGGCGGCCGAAGCGTTGAATGCCGAACTGCATACGACGGCCGTCTCCGGGATCGGGCTTGCGGTCAATTACGGGGATGAACGCGTCAACACGATGCCGGAGCAATATGGACGCTTGAATCCGCTTGATCCGGAGACGAAATGGGATTTCGGGCAGTGGATACCGGAGGTCGTCCTGATCAATCTGGGTACGAACGATAACAATTATGCCGTCGATCGGGATGAGTTCGTTGCCAAGTACAAGCGCTTTGCAGGAGAGCTTCGAACGCGTTACCCCGACGCCCTTGTGTTCATGACGCTGGGGCCTTTCATTCTTTCGCCGGTAAAAGAGCATATTTTAGCGTCATACGAGGAGATTCGGGCGGCCGATCCGAAGGTGCGCTGCTTTCTGTTCGATCCGGCCGACGTGGAGCGGGACAGTCTCGGCGAAACCGGCCATCCGAATGTCATTACACACCGCCTTATGGCCGAGCAATTGATCCGCGTACTGCAGAGAGACGCCGGCTGGCAGCAGCGGGAATAAAAACAGGGGCACTTCAACTTGGCGTGCGACCTTCCGGAGGGCAAGTGAATGAATCGGATGTTCATAAAAGGCATGACATGGGGTTGGAATAGTACACGGGGGTCCTATCGGACGCCGGAAGCCGGAGACTCCATCGCAAAGCTGCGGGAAACCGGCAGCGAATGGATCGCCCTGTCGTTCTATACGCGGCAAGAATCGGTTCATTCTACGGAAATCCCTTTCGAATACGGCTATACCATGACCGACCGGGATATCGCGTTCGCGGTCGCCGAGGCCCGAAAGTCGGGGCTGAAGATATGCTTGAAGCCCGTCGTGAATTCAAAGGACGGCATATGGCGTGCGCACATCGGATTCCCGGATGAAGAAAGCGCGACTCGCCCTTACTGGGACAAATGGTTCGAATCGTATACACATTTCCTGCTGCATTACGCGGAATTGGCGGAGGAGCTCGGCTGCGAAATGTTCTGTGTCGGCTGCGAAATGGTGAAAACCGAAGCGCAAACCGTCAGGTGGACTAAGCTGATTGCGCGCGTCCGGGAGGTTTATTCGGGGCCGCTCATCTACAACGCCAATCACGGCAAAGAAGAAGGCGTGGCCTGGTTCGATCAGGTGGATATGATCGGAACGAGCGCCTACTACCCTGTCGGCAGCGTTCCGGGCGATACGGAAGACAATATGATCGCGAAATGGCTGCCGGTTCGCGACAAGCTCGAAAAGCTTCACCGGAAGTTCAACAAACCGGTCGTGTTTATGGAAATCGGCTGCCGCAGTGCGCATGGCTGCGCGACGATGCCATGGGACTTCTCGCATACCGAGCTCTCCTTCAATGAAGAAGAGCAAGCGAACTTTTACAGCTCGGTAATGAGAGTATTCTGGGATCAAGAGTGGTTCGGCGGATTTTTCTGGTGGGACTGGAGCGTGAAGCTTTATCCCCGATCGGAAGCCAAGAACGACCGGGGCTTCGATATTTACGGCAAAAAAGCGGAGGCAGTCCTGAAGCATTGGTATTTGGCTAAATAAGCAGTCCGGCAAGTTGAAATCGGAGGGAGGTATGTTATCGTGTTCAGAAAATTAGGTCACGGATTGCTCATTCTCGCACTCATCGCTGCCGTCATACCCGGCTTGAACAAAAAGACAAAGGCGGCG
The DNA here is from genome assembly GCF_963515335.1 of uncultured Paenibacillus sp. Classification (NCBI taxonomy): domain Bacteria; kingdom Bacillati; phylum Bacillota; class Bacilli; order Caryophanales; family Paenibacillaceae; genus Paenibacillus; species uncultured Paenibacillus sp. The sequence continues at coordinate 27,953 of NZ_CAUPYC010000019.1, forward strand.
GCGGTAACCTATGAAGCGGAGAAGGGCGTACTAACGGGCGTCAGCGTATCTGCGGAGACGGCCGGCTACTCCGGCAACGGTTACGTCACGGGCTTCAACGAAAGCTCCGATTCGGTCGTCATCAACGTGAACGTTCCTGCAACGGGGCTGTATGCATTAACCGTTCGTTATCATTCGCCGTACGGGGATAAGAACACAAGCCTGGTTTTGAACGGCATTCCGAGCGGCGAACTTACGTTAAGGCAAAGCGCCGGGTTCGAAGAAGTGCAAGGCGGCAAACTATTATTGCAAGCCGGTAAGAACACCATCGGCTTCGTCAGCAATTGGGGGTGGTACAACATTGACGCGATCCGCATTGAAGAAGCACCGACACCTCCTCCCCATCAAGTGACGAAGGACCTCGTCAATCCGAAAGCTTCCAAAGAAGCCGATGCGCTGTACCGGTATCTGAGATCCGAGTACGGCAATCGTATCCTGTCGGGGCAGCAGACCTTGGCCGATGCGAATTGGGTTTATAACACGACGGGCAAAAAACCGGCCGTTCTCGGTCTCGACCTGATCGACTACTCGCCCTCCCGCGTTGAATACGGTGCGTCTTCAACAGAGGTGGAGGATGCGCTCGAGTGGGATGAACAAGGCGGGATCGTCACGTTCGCCTGGCATTGGAATGCGCCTAAGGGACTGATCAATCAACCCGGCAAAGAGTGGTGGAGAGGCTTCTATACCTATGCGACGACATTCGATGTCCAATATGCGATGGACAATCCGCAGTCGGAAGATTATAAGCTGCTGGTGCGTGATATCGATGCGATCGCCGTTCAACTGAAACGGCTGCAGAAAGCGAAGGTTCCCGTTCTGTGGAGACCGCTTCATGAAGCGGAGGGCGGCTGGTTCTGGTGGGGAGCGAAGGGCCCGGAGCCGGCAAAGAAACTATATCGCCTCATGTACGACAGACTTACCAACTATCATAAGCTGAACAACCTGATTTGGGTTTGGAATTCCGAGAACCCGGCATGGTACCCTGGCGACGCGTACGTGGACATTGTGAGCATTGACAGCTATCCGCAGGCGGGGGATTACGGTCCGCTAAGCAATCGGTATGACAATCTGAAGGGACTGGTGAACGACCGGAAGCTCATCGCCCTTACCGAGAACGGGCCGATTCCGGACCCGGATTTGCTTCAGCTCTATCGCGCAGATTGGAGCTGGTTCGTCACGTGGAGCGGTAATTTTATTCAAGACGGCATTCAGAATGATCGTCAGCATCTAATTGAAGTGTACAATCATCCCTACGTGCTGACATTGGATGAGTTGCCGGACTGGAAGAAGCGCGGAAACTTTTATGCATCCTCGAAGTTATGAGCGCGGTGTACGGCGAGACCGCTCTGGCTCAGTTCTATTGGCATTGCCTCTCGATAAGGTAAGCCGTTAGTACGCGAAACAATTTCTAAAAATTTGGATACAGCCATTCATAAAAAATGAGGTCGCCGCCAAGATGTTATGGCGATCTCATTTTTTTACCTATAAATTTGCAGTGGGATTTTTGCACCTGAACGCCGATCGTGGAAAAAGTACTGCATTTCGTTGTTTGCCATGATATCGGGCTGCAAGGAGAAAGATTTACAATATGCATGAAATCGCAATAAGGACCCCGCATGTTTAATTATGCCGAAGCGGAAGGTATGATAAGAATACAAATGACCGGCAAGAGGATGTCAGCTATGAAAGCCTACTTTCCATTCACGTATAAAATGATGGTGCCGTACCTGATTTTGGTGTTGTTAACGGATGCGCTCATCGGTTACATGTCATATACGATGCTCATCCGTTCCCGGACGGAGATGGCGGAAACCAATATCCGGACCGCCATGGAGCAGACGAGAAACAACCTGGAGTACCAAATGGACGAGATCCGCCGCATGTCCGACACGCTGTTCGGCAGCTTGTCCTTTCAGCGCGCGCTGCAGACCAGAGGGGATTCACTCAAGATCTATCTGACCATGATGGACGAGATCGTTCCGCAAATCCAGGCGCCGATGCAGTTGTTCGGGAATAATATCCGGTTGGTTCTGTACACGCTGAACGAAGATCTCCATTACGTGGCCGGCGACAATATGGCGGAGCCCATCATGGACAGCGATTATTATGTGCTGCCCTTCGCCGAGGTTCGGGACACCGATTGGATGAAAACGATCCAGGCGGATGGGCTGGACAATGTGTGGCTTCAGGTGGACACCGACCGGCAGTTATCGAATATTTCCCATTTCCGCAAGCTGGTGTCCTACAGCGACTATCAAACCGTGATCGGTTACGTCAGAATCACAGCCAGCCTGGAGGATTTGCTCGGGGATTTCGTCGCCTACCCGGTTGAAGAGGGCGTTTCGTTGCGGTTGACCGACGTGAACACGGGAGTTTCTCTGTATCGGCGCGGGCCAGCCGATGCCGGAACGGGCTCCGGCGCCTCGCTGCGGCTCACGGAACGGATTCCGGGCACCGATTATGTGATCGAAACATGGGTGCCCTACTCCTACCTGAATAAAGACGCCGCCCGGCTGGGACAGGTCATTGTGCTGGTTTGCACCGCCAGTTTTCTGGTTATGGCCTTCATCGGATATATCGTCGCTCGTCTGTCGGGGCGGAAGATGAAACGGATCGTTGCGTTGATCCGCTCGTTTCAGGAAGGCAATTTTCAGAAACGGATCCGGTTTGCCGGCAACGACGAGTTCGTCCAGATCGCAGATGCCTTCAATACGATGGCGTCCAATATTCAAGAGCTTATCAACAGCGTATACGTTCAAGGTATTCAGAAAAAGCAGGCCGAGCTGGAGGCGCTTCAGGCACAGATCAACCCCCATTTTCTGTACAATACGCTGTCGGCCATCAGCAGCTTGGCCAATCTCGGTGAAACCCGGAAGGTAACGGAGATGGTCCGCGGGCTGTCCAGGTTCTACCGGTTGTCTCTGAACCAAGGACAGGTTTTTATTCCGCTAGCCAGGGAATTGGAGCAGGTGGGCACCTATCTCGATATTCAACGGGTGAAATATGCGGATGCGTTCACCGTCCATTACGATGTGGAGCCGGAAATCATGGACATCCCGGTCATCAAATTAATATTGCAGCCGTTCGTGGAAAATATATTCAAGCATGCGTGGTTCGGGGATACGATCGCCATCCGCATTACCGGCAGGCGGCTCGGCAACCGGATCGAGCTGAAAGTGATCGACAACGGAATCGGCATGAAGCCGGAAGCGGTGAAAAGCATGCCGGCCCGTTCAAGCGAATCGGGCGGTTACGGCTTGAAAAACGTAGTGGAACGCATTAAGCTCAGGTATGGCGAGCAATCGGGCGTTCACATCGCCAGCATATACGGCGGAGGAACCACCGTGCAAATTCTGCTTCCGATCGACGAAAGCGGGGAGCAAGACGGACAAAGCCGGGAAGGGAAAGGCCATTCATGAATACGATCAACATTCTTTTGGTGGACGACGAGGCCATCGATCTGGAATGGCTGAGACGCCGGGTATCCGGCTTCAACTTGCCGTTGAACGTGATCGGCACCGCCAATAACGGATTCAATGCGCTAAAGCTGATGGAAGCGTCCAGAACCGATATCATCCTGTCCGATATTCGAATGCCGATTATGTCGGGGATCGAGTTCGCCCGCAAAGCGAAGGAGATCAATCCGTCCGTCAAAACCGTCTTCATCAGCGGGCATGAAGATTTCGGCTACGCGAAGGAAGCTATTCAACTCAATGCTTACGGTTATTTGCTGAAGCCGGTGGAGGATACGGAGCTATACGGGATGCTCGCGTCCCTGTGCGCGAAGGTGGAAGAAGAACGGGAACAGAACCGTTCGTTAACGGAGGCTCTTTCGCTCGTCCAGCAAGAACTGCTGCTGCGCTGGTTCAACGAGGCAGCCCAGGGACCGGTGGAGCAACATATCCGCAACGTGCTGCTGCCTTTGCCGGGTACGGGATCCGCAGCGGCCATCATCGAGCCGGACGATCTGGAGTGGAAAACACGCGACATGACGGAGGATCAGCGGCGGGCGTTGATCGCCGGTCTCGAGCGGTTTATAAGGAAATATACCGAGGATATGCAGCTCGGAACGTTCATCCCCGATCATCACGCGCGCTATGTCGTGCTGGCCGGACAGCAGGAGGAGCGGTTCTCGGAGCTGCTCGACGGCTTGATTCAGGCGGTGAGGGACGCTTTTCCGCTGACCGTTACGATCGGGGTCGGGAAGTTTGCGTATGAGTTGGAGCCGCTGCATGAGTCCTATCGCCAGGCCCAGGCGGCGCTGAGCGCCAAATGGCTGCTCGGCAAAAACCGCATCATCCGGGAGGCGTCGGATCCGGCAACGCAGAAGACGTTGGCCTCCGCTCTGGAGCCGACCGTCGACCGGATGCTCAAGGCCATCCTGGAGTATAATCTGGTCGCGATCGACGATTGTCTGCTGCAGCTGTTCGGCAAGGACATACCGTTGTCCCGGAAAACCGACGCATATGACCTTATCATTCGCATTACCTCGAAGCTGCATGCGGATCTTCAGCAAATGAACGAGAATTTGTACGAGCTGCTGAAGTGGGAGTCCCATGAGCCGGTCGCGCTGTTCCAGTTCGAGACGGTGCACGATATTTTATCTTGGCTGCGGCGCAGATTTTTTGAGCTCTCCGAGCTTCTGTACATGAAGAAGCGGAAGCAAAAACGGAAGCTGATCGAAGCGATTATGCAATATGTGGAAGACCATCTGGAGCAAAAGGTTACGCTGAAAGAGGTTGCGGCGCATTTCGATTTTACGCCCAATTATCTCGGCCATTTGTTCAAAGAGGAAACAGGCACGCATTTCAGCGAATTTCTGAACGAGCGCCGGACGAAGCATGTTTGCGAGCTGCTGTCCGACCCGACGCTGAAGATTTATGAGATCGCCGAACGCTGCGGCTACAAGAACATCATCTACTTCAACCGCCAGTTCAAGCAGTCGACGGGCATGACGCCGGGCGAATACCGGAAAAAACATAAAATATAACGCAATGCTTCAGCGTTGGGCTCCGGTCGTCAGACCGGAGCCTTTGATTGCTTATCAGGTGGACGAAAATCGACAAATCGTAGAAAGTGTATTCGTTTTAGTTGCTTCTCTGAATCCAAAGGACTCTGCCGCCGCACTATACTAAGGACATAGAGACAACGAGAGGAGCGGAGAGATGAAACGACACGGCTTTTGGCGCGATGTTGTCAAACACCGGATCTTGCTGCTGATGCTTGCACCCGCCGTCCTGTTTTTCATTTTATTCGCCTATGTGCCGATGGCCGGCATCGTACTGGCGTTTAAGCAGTTTAATTATGCCGGCGGAATTTTCGGCAGCCCATGGAATGGGTTTGATAACTTCCGCTTTTTCTTCGAATCGGGCGATGCCTGGCGTGTCACGCGCAACACGGCCCTGTACAATATCGCCTTCATCGCGGTGAACAACGTGCTGCAGATCGCGGCGGCGATCCTGCTGTTCGAGGTGGCGGGGAAATGGTTCCGGAAGATCACCCAGACCGTACTGTTTCTGCCGTATTTCATTTCCTGGGTAGTCGTCGGCGCGATCGCCTATAACCTGTTCAACTACGACGTCGGTACGGTCAACGTGCTTCTGAAAGCGGCAGGCATGGAGCCGGTCGACATTTACAACACGGCTGCTTACTGGCCCGTCATTCTCGTTACCGTCTCGGCCTGGAAAGCGGTAGGCTACGGTACGATCATGTACTTGGCCGCCATCACGGGCATCGATACCGAAATGTACGAGGCGGCCGAGATCGACGGCGCGAACGTGTTCCAGCGGATCCTGAAGATCACGATCCCGAACCTGTACCCGACGGTGATCATTCTGGTGCTGCTGGCGATCGGCAATATTTTCCGCGGCGACTTCGGATTGTTCTATAACATGGTCGGCAATAACGGACTTCTGTTCTCGTCGACCGACGTCATCGATACGTTCGTATTCCGTTCGCTGACGACCTCGAATGAGATCGGCATGTCGGCCGCCGCAGGCTTCTACCAATCCGTCCTCGGTTTCGCAACGATCATGCTGGCGAACTGGGCGGTACGCAAATACGACAAAGACCGGGCTTTGTTCTAAGGGGGAGGAAAACACAATGAGTGCAACCGGTATAAGCACCGGCGGCAATGTCCCGACGGCCGCCGGCAACACGCAAGCCGACCGCCGATTGCTGGCCGTCGTCGGCTATCTTTTCCTTACGCTGCTCGCGGTCTTCTGCATCTTTCCGTTCCTTCTGGTTGTATCTTCCTCGTTGACGGAGGAAAGCAAGATCATCGAAGACGGGTTCCAGCTGATCCCGACGGCTTTCTCTACGGAAGCCTACGGCATTCTGTTTCAATTTCCCGACCAGATGCTGAAGGCTTACGGAGTAACGATTGCCGTAACCGCCATCGGTACGCTGCTCGGCCTGTTCCTGACGGCAATGACCGCTTATGTGCTGGCCAGAAAGGATTTCAAATGGCGCGGACACTTCTCTTTTTTCTTCTTCTTCACGACGCTGTTCAGCGGCGGTCTGGTGCCCTGGTACCTGCTGATCGTGAATGATCTGGCGTTAAAGGATACACTGATCGTACTGATCCTTCCGATGCTGCTGAACGTCTTCTATCTGATTGTGATGAAAACGTTCATGAGCAGCATACCCGAAGCGATAACGGAGTCGGCCAAGATCGACGGCGCGGGTGATTTCCGGATTTTCCTGCAGCTGATCATACCGCTGTCCAAGCCGGCTTTGGCCACCATCGGGTTGTTTATCGCGCTCGGTTATTGGAATGACTGGTACAATGCGCTTCTCTTTATAACCAATGAGAATTTGATGCCGCTACAATATTATCTGTATAAAATGCTCGGCAATATGGACGGCATCCGCAAGGCGATTCTCGGCTCCGGCGCCGTGGTGACCGCAAGCATACCGACCGAAAGCCTCAAAATGGCGATGACGATCGTGGCAACCGGCCCGATACTGCTCGCGTATCCGTTCATCCAGCGGTATTTCGTGCAAGGCTTGACGATCGGCGCAGTGAAAGGATGACTTCAGGGCAACCTGGTTATCAATATATCAATTATTTTTAGGGGGAAAGTCAGCCATGCAAAACAAGAAAAAGTCCGCTATGCTCGTTCTGACGATTATCATGGCGTTGGCGCTGCTCGTTACCGCCTGCGGCGGCAATAACGGAGCGGCCGGCAATAACGGGGCGCAAGCCGGCAACGAAGCGGCTGAGGGCAACGAAGCACCGGCCGCCGGCAACGGGGCGGTGGATACATCCGAGGAGCTGCAGTTGAAAATCGTTATGGTCGGTGCCAAACCGGTCGATTATAACATCGTGTTCGCCGAGCTGAACAAGAAGCTCAAAGCAAAAATCAATGCGACCGTGGAAGCGGAATTCCTGGATTGGTCCGACTGGACGCAGAAGTATCCGCTGAAATTCGCAGCTAATGAGGATTTCGACATCGTATATACGGCGAACTGGGCTTTCTATAACGACCAGGCGCTGAAGGGCGGTTTCCTCGAACTGACCGAGGACATGCTGTCCAAGTATATGCCGCAAACCTGGGCTGCGATGCCGAAGGTTGCTTGGGAGCAAGCGAAAGTGAACGGCAAGCTGTACATGGTTCCGAACAACAATACCGAAGTGACGGATAAGACGGTGATCATCCGTGAAGATCTGCGCAAGAAATACAATCTCGAGCCGGTCAACAGCCCGGAGACCTTCGCGGCTTATGTGAAGACTGTCGCGGCTAACGAGAAAGGCATGAGCGCTTACGGCGCCAAGGCAGCCGACGGCTGGAAGTGGCACGAGCTCGACCAAATCCTGTTGGAGCAGCAGAACGAATGGAACCTCGTGGATTACAACGTTCCGCTCGCTTACAAACTGGACGACAACACTGGCAAGCTATTCAATGTCTACGATACGCCGGAATTCAAGTCTCTGCTCGGCTACTATAAAGACCTCGCGGACAACAACGGCTGGTCAAAGAACGTCGTCAGCAACAAAAACGACGTATGGCAGGACATGAAAGCAGGCAAGGTAGCCTCCTATGCCCAGAATCTCGGCACCGTTGCCGCGAACGTGGCCGAAGCCCGCAGAGATACGCCGCAATTCGAGATGGCGATCGCGGATTTGACGCCGGACAAGAAAAAAATCGGCGCGATCTCCACGCAGAACGGCATGGCCATCCATGCGACGTCCAAAAAGGTCGAGCGCTCCCTGATGTTCATCGACTTGATGCAGAATGACAAAGAACTGCATGACCTGATGATGTACGGGATCGCCGGCACGCATTACGAGCCGGTCGGCGACGACAAGTACAAAGCCGGCCCGAGCGCGGCGAATTATACCGGCTTCTCGAACTGGGGCTTCAACTCGCCGCTGAACCGGACGGACGCCTCCTATCCGCAGGAAGCGATCGACATGGCCGCCGAGTGGGAGTCGAAGCTGTACAATTTCCCGCTGGAAACGTTCGTGTTCGACGATTCCAAGGTGAAGAACCAGGTGGCCAGCGTCGGCAATGTGATGCTTCGTTACGCGATTCCGCTGGAATACGGCCTGATCAAAGATGGCGATAAAGGCCAAGAGGAGCTTCTGAAGCAATTGAAGGCGGCGGGCATTGACGAGATTCAGCAGGAGATGCAGAGCCAAATTGACGCTTTCCTTGCCAATCAAAAATAACGAATGAGAGGAAGGAGGTGACGAGCGTCTCCTCTTTTCTTGTTCACGACAAAGGAGACTGGTACAGATGCAGAAGAAAGTACCGCCGATCAGCGGCAAGCTGCCGGTATTCATGCACGGCGCGGATTATAATCCCGATCAGTGGCTTCATGACCCGAAGGTGCTTGAGGAAGACATCCGCTTGATGAAACAGGCCAATTGCAACGTCATGGCGGTCGGCATTTTCTCATGGTCCTCGCTGGAGCCGGAAGAAGGGACGTTTACATTCGAATGGCTGGACCGCGTACTGGATACGTTCGCCGAGAACGGCATCTATGCATGGCTCGCCACGCCGAGCGGCGCGCGTCCGGCCTGGATGTCGCAGAAGTATCCGGAGGTGCTGCGCGTTCAGAAAAATCGCGTCCGCAACCTGCACGGATTCCGGCACAACCATTGCTTCACCTCGCCGGCCTACCGCGAGAAGGTCACGATTATGAACGGCAAGCTTGCCGAGCGCTATGCTTTCCATCCGGCGGTGGTAGGCTGGCATATCTCGAACGAGTTCGGCGGCGATTGCCATTGCGGCTACTGCCAGGATGCTTTCCGTGCATGGCTGAAGCGCAAATACGGCACTTTGGACGCGCTGAACCTGGCGTGGTGGACGACCTTCTGGAGCCACCGGTACACGGACTGGTCGCAAGTCGAGTCCCCCGCTCCGCACGGTGAGACGCAGGTTCACGGACAAAATCTGGACTGGAAGCGCTTTGTAACCGATCAGACGATCGATTTCTACAAGCACGAGATCGCGCCGCTCAAGGCCGTCAATGCGGAGCTGCCCTGCACCACGAATATGATGTATATGTTCTATGACCTGGATTACCGGAAGTTCGCCGATGTGCTTGACGTCGTTTCCTGGGATGCGTATCCCACCTGGCATGACGCGGACTCGGAAGCCGGCGTCGCCTCATCGTTCGCTTTCAACCATGATCTGTTCCGCACGTTGAAGCAAAAGCCGTTCATGCTCATGGAGAGCACGCCGAGCCTGACCAACTGGCAGCCCGTCAGCAAGCTGAAGCGCCCGGGCATGCACCGGTTGTCCTCGCTGCAGGCGGTCGCCCATGGATCGGATACGGTACAGTATTTCCAATGGCGCAAAAGCCGGGGCTCCAGCGAAAAGTTCCACGGCGCGGTCGTCGACCACGTCGGTCATGAGCATACGCGGGTATTCCGGGACGTCGCTTCGCTCGGCCGGACGCTGTCGGGATTGACGGAACTGATCGGCACGACCGTACCGGCGGAAGCCGCGATCCTGTTCGATTGGGATAATTGGTGGGCGGTGAACGACGCCCAAGGACCCCGCAACGGAGGCATCCATTACGAGAAGACGGTGATGCAGCATTACCGGGCCTTGTGGGAGCTCGGCGTTCCGACCGACATTATCGGATCCGATGACGACCTGTCGAAGTACAAACTTCTCGTCGTGCCGATGGCCTATCTGCTGAGAGAGGATGCGGGTGCGCGGATCGAGCAGTTCGTCCGGGGCGGCGGAACGATTGCCGTAACGTATTGGTCCGGTATCGTTAATGAGAACGATCTGTGCTACTTGACCGGCTTCCCGGGGCCGTTGCGGAATACGCTCGGCATATGGGCGGAAGAGATCGAAGGCCTTCACGACCGCGACCGGAACGGGATTGTGCTGCAAGCCGGCAATTCGCTCGGACTGGAAGGCGCCTTTGACGTGCATGAGCTTTGCGAGCTGATCCACACGGAGGGCGCGGACGTCCTTGCCGTCTACCGGGACGATTTCTATGCCGGACGTCCGGCGTTGACCGTTAACGGACTGGGTGAAGGAAAGGCTTATTTCCTGGCTGCCCGCGTCAGTGAGCCGTCGTTCTATGACTCCTTCTACGGCAAGCTGGTTGATGATGCGGGTGTCCGCCGTGCAATCGATACGGAGTTGCCCGCCGGCGTCACGGCTCAGCTGCGGACGGACGGCGAGCATGATTATGTCTTCATCCTTAATTTTTCCGGCAAAGAAGCGACGGTGGGGCTGGATGAAGCGCGTTATACGGACGTCGAGAGCGGTGAAGCCGTAACGGGCGGAATGTCGCTGCCGCTGCACGGGCTGCGGATTCTGAAGCGGAAAGCTTGAGCATCGACCTTGTCGGAATAAACAAACGGCCTGTCCCTCAACGGGGCAGGCCGTTCTTCCATGGATCGTTCCGCGGAGCCGGCACCGGCCGGCAGATGGATTTCGTCGTCGTGATTAAAATTGGCTGCATCGTTCAGATTGCGGCCCAATTGATCCCCGAGACAGAGGGCTCTTGTTACGGTTCATCATCAATTCTGTTACGACCCTTAGAAAAATAGTGCGTTTTTGTTCCGGATTGAGATACAATAAACGCGAAACGGGTCTCAAATTACTGCCTATGGAGTGATTGAAATGGCAAACATCTCCGACGTCGTTCGTTTATCGGGCGTGTCGAAATCGACCGTCTCCCGCGTCATTAATAACTATCCCCATATTTCAAAGGAAAAGAAAGAACGGGTTTTGAAAGCGATGGAGGAGCTCGGCTATACGCCGAACCTGGCGGCGAGAAGATTGAGAGGGCAATTCACGACAACCATCGGCGTCATTGTTCCGCGAATCGTGAACCCCTTTTTCTCCAACTTGGTGGATGCGATCGAGAAGGTCAGTTATCAAAACGGCTATCAAACGATCATTTGCCAGAGTAATCTGGATAAAGAAAAAGAATTGACGTTTTTGAACTTGTTAAAGACGAAACAAGCGGACGGCATCATCATGACGGCCATTGAGAATGATTGGTCGGCCGTTGAGCCGTTTACCGAGTATGGCCCCATTGTGTTATGCAATGAATATGTAAGTGATCCCAATGCCAATGTCTCCATGATTCGTTTGGATCAATTCAAGGGGGCATTCATGGGGGTAAAGCATTTAATTGAAAGAGGGCACCGGAAAATTGCCTACTGTACGGGGGGGGCATTTACTGAGATCGATAAAGACAACGACCGCAATCTGGGTTACCGCAAAGCGCTGGAAGAGGCGGGAATCGAGATAAACCCGAATTGGATTATAGTCAATCAACATACGATTCAAGACGGAAAAAAAGTAATGAAATACTTGCTTGAATTGAAGGATCGCCCGACAGCTGTTTTTACGGGAAGCGACGAGGTTGCGGGGGGGATATTGAGCGCAGCCAAACAGTATGGATTCTCTATCCCTGGCGATTTGGCCATTGTCGGCTTCGATGACCAGCCCGCGGCGGAACTGCTGGATCCGGGACTGACGACCATTCGCCAACCCGTCGATCAGATGGGGAGGAAGGCAGTTGAGGTCCTTGTCGGGCATCTCAATGATCCCGGAAAGGCCCCGGATACGTACGAACTTCCGATCGAGCTTGTCATTCGTAAATCCACCTAGTTTTGCACTTATATCAACCTCTTTTTCACGATTTATTTATGAAGATTTTGAGGCGAAAATTAAGATTGAAACCGGTCTCAACTCGTGCTACAATACAGATGATCACGACGCAGTCAGGTGAGAGGTTTGAATAGGAGAGTGATTTTCGGCAGCGTTTGAAACCGGTACCAATTATTGTTTTCCGTACGTGTTTGAAACCGGTCCCAAAATTCTGGTGTTAAGGCCTTCCAAGGCCTTACATAAATTAAAAGCACAAAGATGGAGGGGTTTGCTTGAAGAAAACGTTAGCTTTAATTCTCGTCGTAATGCTGGCCGTCACATTGGCGGCTTGCGGTGGATCAAAATCCGCAGAACCTGCGAATGAGTCCCCCGGGACAACCGGCAATTCGGCCAACGGCAGCAAGGAAGCCGGCCCGGAACAAGAAAAAGTTGAAATCATCATCACCAACGGCAAAGGCGAGATCGCTGCGCAATGGGAGCAGGCGGCTAAAGACTTTATGGCGGCGAACCCGAACATCAAGGTCGTGGCCCAGTCCGCAGCGGTAGGCGATACGCTGGGTATCCTGGATAAGCTGACGGCGTCCGGCGAGACCGTTACGGTTGCCATGCTTGAGCCGAGCGCGGTATTGAACAAATACAAAGACTTCGGCATCGATCTTTCGAATGAAAAGTGGAACGAAGAAACGACCGACGGATTCAAAAACGCAGACGGCCAAATCGTCGGTTTCCCGTTCGCGATCGAAGGCTTCGGACTCGTATATAACACCAAAGTGGTAGAGAAAGCGATCGGCGGCACGTTCGATCCGTTCTCCATCAACACGCGCGACAAGCTGAAGGAGCTGCTCGACAAAATCAAAGCTTCCGGCGTGAAGTATCCGGTGGCTTACCAAACGGAAGCTTGGTCCGTGAGCAACCACTACAGCACGCAATTCCTGAACCAGGCTGAAGACGGAAACACGATCGTCGAGCAATTGAAGCAAGGCCAGTTCGATCTGGCGGGCAACGATATCTGGAACGGCTATTACGACACGATGGATCTGCTGGCATCGAAGGATTACAACAAATACGGCGAGCGTCCGCTCGGCCAGTACTATGACGACGCGCACCTGTCGGTCGGCAAAGGCGAATCCGCGATCCTGTTCAACGGCAACTGGGCGTTCGATTCGCTGAAAGCGGTCGCCGGCGACACGTTCGGCTTCATCCCGGTACCGGTGGACAACAACCCGGACAACCCGCTCAACAACAAAATCGTTGCAGGCCCGACGCAAATTCTGGCCATCAACAAGGACGCTACGCCTGCCCAGCAGGAAGCGGGCAAGAAATTCCTCAACTGGCTGGTGTACGATGAAGCGGGCCAAGATTTCCTGGTGAACAAATCCCAGATCATCTCCGCTTTCAAGAACAACCCGAACAAGGTAACGAACCCGCTGGGCGCAGCGATTGCCGATGCGATCTCCAAAGGCAAAACGGCTCCATTCAGCACGAACTATGTAGTTGCTGACGACTGGTTCAAGATCATCGGACCGGACGTGCAAAAGTATATCGTCAAAAAACAAACCCGCGAGGGTCTTGCAAAGGCTATCCAGAACTACTACGCGAGCAAGAAATAAGTCCGTACATTTACAATTGATCAAACGGGTGAGTGATAGCGCTCACCCTTTGATCATTAATTTCGTTTAGGATGTGGAGAAGTTATGATAGCGGAAAAAAGTAAAATCAAAAGACTTGGCAACCAGCTGTTTTTCACCGGTCCCACGATCTTTCTGTTTACCGTCGCCGTACTGGTCCCTTTCGTATACGGTTTTTATCTTACGCTGATGAAAATGACCTCCCCGGTAAGTCCGCTGGAATTTTCCGGGCTTGCGAACTATAAGGTTGCTTTCGAGGATCCTCAATTCTGGGATTCGATGTGGTTGACGATCAAGTATGTAGGCGCAACCATCGTATTAGTCAACGTGATCGGCTTTGCTTTGGCTTATCTGGTCACATCCGGCATCAGAAGCCAAAACTTTTTCCGGACGGCCCTCTTTACGCCGAACCTGATAGGCGGATTGCTTCTGGGTTATATTTGGCAGTTTATTTTTGTACAATCGTTGCCGACGATCGGCGAGAAATTCGGAATCGAGCTGCTGCGCCTGGGATGGCTCGGCGATGAAAAGCTGGCTTTTTGGGCGTTGGTTATTGTAACGATCTGGCAATCGGCCGGATACATGATGATCATTTTTATCGCAGGCTTAATCAGCGTCCCGCGGGATATTATTGAAGCCTCGACCATCGATGGCGCAAACGGCTGGCAGCGCCTGGTTAGAATGACGCTGCCGATGATGGTTCCATCCTTTGTCGTGACCGTGTTCCTCACTTTGAAAAATGCCTTTATGGTTTATGATATAAACTTCGCATTGACGGAAGGCGGACCTTACAACAGCACCATGATGGTGTCCATGCATGTCGTGCAGAAAGCGTTTCTTGAAGTAAACTACGGCGTCGGTCAGGCTGAGGCCATTATCCTGTTCGTGATCGTTGCGGTTGTGACCGGATTGCAGGTTTATTTCAGCAAGAGAATGGAGGTACAGGCATAATGGCGCTCCGCAGGCTCACATCGTTAATGTTCACTTACGCATTGTTGGTTGTCGCTTTTGTGTGTTTTACGTTTCCGTTTTTTCTGCTCATTGTGAACTCGTTCAAAACGAACGGCGAGATTCTTGAAAGTCCGTTTTCGATCCCGAAGACGCTTGATTTCAGCCGCTTCGGCGAAGTCATCGAAAAAATGAACTTCCTGGTCACGTTTAAAAATACGTTCGTGATCACGACGGTAAGCGTCATCCTGATCGCGATCTTTGCGGCGATGACCGCTCATTACCTGGTGCGAAACGCCACGAAGTTCAATCAGACTTTTTTTGCGGTTCTGGTCGCCTCGATGATCATTCCGTTCCAGTCGATCATGATTCCGCTGATCTATATTTACGGCGCCAAATTGAACCTGATCGAGACGGCTCCGGTCACGTTGTTGATCGCATTGTACATCGGATTCGGCAGCTCCTTCTCCGTATTCATTTATCACGGCTTCATCAAATCGATTCCGGTCGAGCTGGAGGAAGCTTCCTTGATCGACGGGTGTACGCGCAGACAGACCTTTTTCAAAATTGTGCTGCCGATGCTTGCGCCCACCTCGGTGACGATCGCCATTCTGAACGTGCTCTGGATCTGGAACGATTACCTGCTGCCATCGCTGATTCTCAACAAGGAACAGGATTTCACGATGCCGATCAAAATGAAGGTGTTCAATGGCACGTATATGAACGACTGGCAGCTGCTGATCCCGGCCATCCTGTTGACGATTCTGCCTATACTGATCGCTTACCTGATCGGTCAGCGTTACATCATTAGAGGCGTCATGCAAGGAGCAATCAAGTAATGGGCGAGCATTTTACGGAGAACACGACGGGACGCAATTGGTGGAAAGAAGCGGTAGCGTATCAAATCTATCCGCGCAGCTTCATGGACAGCAACGGGGACGGAATCGGAGACCTGCAAGGGATCATCGCCAAGCTGGATTATTTGCAGGACCTCGGCGTGGACGTCATCTGGATCTGCCCGATGTACAAGTCGCCGAATGACGATAACGGCTATGACATTTCGGATTACCAGGACATCATGGAGGAGTTCGGGTCGATGGACGACTTCGATCAGCTTCTCCGGCAGGTGCATCAGAGAGGAATGAAGCTGATTCTGGACCTGGTGATCAACCATACGTCGGATGAGCATCCCTGGTTCATCGAATCCCGGTCCAGTCTGAATAATCCCAAGCGGGACTATTACATCTGGCGAGACGGGAAGAACGGAGCGGAGCCGAACAACTGGGAAAGCATTTTCGGCGGTTCGGCGTGGGAGTACGACGAGCATACCGGCCAGTATTTTATGCATATTTTCTCCAGAAAGCAGCCGGATCTGAACTGGGAGAATCCCGAGGTCCGTCAAGAGCTTTACGCGATGGTGAACTGGTGGCTGGATAAAGGCATCGACGGTTTTCGGATCGACGCGATCACGCATATCCAAAAAATCCCGGGCTTGCCCGATCTGCCTAATCCCGAGAATCTGCCTTACGTATGTTCCTTCGACGGGCACCGAAACCGTGAAGGCATTCATGCTCATCTCGAAGAGCTGAAGCGCGAAACGTTCGATAAGTACGATATCATGACCGTCGGCGAAGCGGGCGGCGTAAGCATCGACGACGCCGCGCAGTGGGTCGGGGAGCGGGACGGGAAATTCAATATGATTTTCCAGTTCGAAACGAACGGGCTTTGGGACAAGGGCCGGGGCGGCACACTGGACCTGATTGCGTATAAAAAGACGCTCACCCGCTGGCAGAAGGGGCTGGAGGGCGTCGGCTGGAACGCGCTGTTCATGGAAAACCATGACCTGCCCCGCTCGGTCTCGGTGTGGGGCGATGACGGCGTCTACCACGAGCAGTCCGCCAAGGCTCTGGCCACCATGTTTTTCCTGATGCAGGGAACCCCTTTCATTTATCAAGGCCAGGAAATCGGGATGACCAATGTGAAATTTGAATCGATCGAGGATTACAACGATGTCTCGGCGAAAAATCTGTATCGGATCGAAAGGGAAGCCGGCAAGAGCCATGATGACATCATGCAGATCATCTGGAAAAACGGCCGGGACAATTCCCGGACGCCGATGCAGTGGAGCGACGGGCACCAAGCCGGCTTCACATCGGGAACCCCTTGGTTGAAGGTGAATCCGAATTATAAAGAAATAAACGTCCAAGACGCAATGAGCAATCCGGACTCCATTTATCATTATTACAAAAAACTGATCCGGCTGCGAAAAACCGATCCGGTCGCCGTATACGGAACCTACGACCTCATCCTGCCGAATCATAAGAAAATCTATGCGTATACAAGAACGCTCGGTCTCGAAAAGCTGCTGGTTATTGCAAATCTTTTTCCGGAAGAAACGACATTTGACCTGCCCAGAACCATCAAATGCATCACATCCGAGCTGTTGGCGGCCAATTATGAGGAGAACCCCGGGGCGACCGTTCGGAAAATCTTTTTGAAACCTTACGAATCGAGAGTCTATCGTTTAGTATGCGCTCCGGAACCTGCTCGAAAGGTCGAAGAACCCCCGTTGGCGGAGATGCTGTCCTGATCAGCTGTGGATGAAAAAAAACGATCTGCCCGCAACCGAATCCGATTAAGCAGCCTTCTCTAATAAGGAAGAGGCCGGCGATCACTCGCGGCCTCTTTTCATTTTGGCGCCTGGATGCAACCCGGGCGGTTCACAAACAAGGATCAGGGTGTCAGGGTTCCTTTTTTGAAGTCGTCCAGAAGCCGTGCCGCCTGATCGACGTCTTTTTTCGCCACCTTCAGCTTGGCCGTATCGCTGTCATCACGCTCCAACCTGGTTTGGATTCCTTTGGACTTCACCTCCGCCTCGAAACGATACAGCCAATCCGCACGCTCCCCACGGTCCGACGCCAGCATTACCCATCCTCTGTTTCCCCGTACGGCCATAACGGCAAGCGCGACGACAAGAACGGCTCCAAGCGCGATCCATAACCATGCCATAGATCTGCACCACCACCTTTCTACCGTATCTTTATTCATGCACGCTTGTCTGTCATGACAATTATCCGTCGGAAAAACAAACAGCCTTGCTGCGGCGAATCGGTTACTTTCCATACAGGTCCCGCAGCAATACCGGTCTTATCGCGGATGTCCATACTTTGTATCCGCTCCTGTTCGGATGCAGCCTGTCGGCTTTGTACAGCGTGTTATTCGGTTTGCCTTTTTCATTCATGACATGAGGCGTTATATCGATGAAATGCAGACCTTCATGCTTGCGGCAAAAAGCTTGGATCCGGGCGTTCGCTTGCCTCGCTTCCGGCCAAACGCGCCATCTCAATTCAGTCGGCGTGATGGAGATGTAATAAATAGGAACCCTCGGCAGCCGTGAACGAATCTTATCGAAAAGCACGGTTACGTCCCGAAAAACCCGGCCCGCGGTATGCGTTTTACCGGGGATGCCGTTGATATCGTTCGTTCCCGCAAACACAACGACGGCTTTCGGCTTGAACGGCGCGACGATCCGGTCCGCATAACGGGTTACATCGCTGACCGTGGCTCCGCCGAATCCATGGTTGACAACCTTCAAGGGAGCCATATCGGCCGCCAGCGTCGTCCACGCCGCGATGCTGGAGCTGCCGGTAAACACGACCACACCCGCGGGGCAACGGCCGTCGTAGCGTTGTTCAATGGAGCGTATTTCTTTGTGCCATCTGCCGCCGGTATCGGTCGAATGCGCGGCCGTGTTGCGATTGGAAACGCCAAGAACCATAAGGATGATCAATACCGACAGATGCCGCCATTTTATCTTGTTCATGCCTTTAATGTTTGACGGTGGCGGATGATCTATGCAATTTGGGATTTTTGGAGTCTTGATCGACGCACCTTCGCAACCTTTTCTTTTCGTGTTATGATCAGGGAAATCATTAAACCCTGCGAAAAGGGAGGACCGACATGTATCATGTGCTTGTTGCCGACGATGAACCGCGGCACCGGAGAGGCATTGCCGATATGATCAGAATGCTGCGGCCGGATTACCTGGTTTTTACGGCCAAGGATGGGGACGACGCGCTGCGCATTATCGAGAAGAACCGCATTGATATTTTGCTAACGGATATCCGGATGCCGAACATGGACGGGCTTCAGCTGATCGAAAGTCTGGGAACGCGGATGGAGTCGATCAAGGTCGTCATCCTTAGCGTTTACGGGCACTTCGATTATGCCAGGCAGGCGATCAAGCTGGGTGCGTTCGACTATCTGCTCAAGCCGCTAGAACTGCACGATATGGCCGACATGCTGGCGAAGCTGGACAACTCATTACAAAAGGACCGTGAGCGCCGGCAGGACGGGGAAAACTTGAGGGAAAGGCTGAATTCGGCCATTCCGGTGTATGAGCAGCATCTGCTTAGCCGGTGGATGCGGTCGGCGGTCGGGGACGCGGAACTCCGCGAGATCGGGCATTTGTTTCCGGACGCCCGTGCGGGCTTCGTCGTGCTTGCAAAATTCGATACGCAACAAATCGCACAAACGTATTTGCCTTCCGAATTCGAGGAAGTAAAGGCAAGCTTCAAAGGCTGGATACAGCAAGCCCACCAAGCGCTGGGACCTTCAATCTCTTTCTATCTGGAGGGCACGGATCAGATCCTGGTTTCAGTCATAGCACGCGATAAACCGCTGGAATGGCTGATGAAACGGGATGTGGAACGGTTATTCGAGTTCATCGACCAGTTGCGCATCGAGTTCGAACTCTCGGTTTCGATCGGCGTCGGCGGGCGGGTCACCGATCTGTATAAGGACGTCTGTCTCTCTTTCGAGCAGGCCTGGAAGGCGCTTGATTACACGTTCTACAGCGGCAAGGGGAAGCTTGTTTTTCATGATGAAATCGCTTACGATCCGAACAAGCCGGCATTGAGAATGGTACCATCCGATGCGGAGATCGCCGCCGCCTTGACCCAGTCGAACCGGGAGATGGCCGTGATCGCGCTCGACTCGCTGATTACCCGGCTGCTCCACGGCGGCTATCCTTCTCCCCTTCATCTGAAGGAAAGCATTCTCTATGTCCTGATCAACCAGGTGAAGGCAAGCGAAGCGGTTCTCCGAAATGAGGAAGCGAGCAACCTGATTGCGGAGATGGAGTTCAAGATCCCGGTCTGCGCAACGTTGGATGAGGTCAAGGATCAGGCGATACATTATTTGCATCGAATCATCGACGCCGTGGAGAGCCGAAAGAACAACAAGAATCAGAGAATCATCGAGATGTGCATAGCGTATCTCGAGGAGCATTACATGGAGGATCTTTCGCTGGAGGCAACCGCAAGGAAGTTTTTTTTCAGCCCCGCATACTTCAGCAGCTTTTTCAAGGCCCATACTTCCAGGACGTTCACCGAATATTTGCTTGGGCTTCGAATGGCCAAGGCCAAGGCGCTGCTGCATGAGGGGGAAAGGAAGGTTTCGGACATCGCATTGAAAGTGGGCTTCCGGGACGCCGGTTATTTTACCCGGATGTTTAAACGGGAGACAGGTCATTCACCCGAAGAATTTCGCAAGAACGTCGTCCTGTAGGTGAGAGCATGAAACTCAAAAACAAGCTGATTTTGTCCTATATCGTCATGATTACCCTGCCTCTCGCCATTCTGGGCGCGGGGTATTACTATGCAAGCAAAGACATCATGCTGGAGCTCGCCCGCAACAATGTACTGGAAATCGTACAAAAGAACAACCAGATCATCGACGAGCGCCTCGGCATCATCGAGGACAGCAGCCTTTCCTTAATGGTGGAATGCGATCTGTTCCAGATTTTTGACGGAGGGGGACCTTCGGGGGATCTGCAACTGCTTCAGACCGACGACCGGGTGACGGGCATCCTGAATCGTTATTTCGCACAGTCCGACGATTTGTATTCCGTGGAGCTTGTGACAAAGGCGTTCGTCTATGGCAGCAAAGCCAGGAATACCTATCCGCCGGATCAATTTTACAACTCGCGTCTGTTTCAACGGGCGAAGGCTGAAAAGGGGCGGATCTCCTGGGTGCCGACCTATGATTACGCCGACATGTATCAGCTTCCGGAGCTTGCGGGCGCCGATATCGATTACCGCTACCTGTTCTCGGGTGTGAGGGAATTGAATCCTTCCTGCGTCCGAAACGATGTCATCGTACGCGCTCAGAGCGGATCGGAGAAGCCGGTGCTTGTCATGAACTTCAAAGATAACATTTACAGGGAGATATTCCAAGACAGCATTCCGATCGAAGGCGCGGTTTTCCTTGTCGTCAGCGAAGACGGAACGATCATTTCCCATCAGGACGAGTCGTTGCTTGCGCGTACCGAGTCGTCTCTCTGGGTGGAGGAAGTGAAAAACCGCGGCAGCGGGACGGCCTTCGTAACGGTCGGCGGACAGCGGATGGTCGCTTCCTTCGCCGTGTCCCAGGTAACGAACTGGACTTCGATCGTACTGATCCCGCCCAGCGCCCTAACGAAGGATATATTGAAAACGATAAACTTCTTTATCGTCACGCTCGGCGCCTCGCTGCTTGCGCTCTCGCTCCTATTCGCCTACCTGATATCCGCCAGAATATCTTCGCCGGTCAATAAGTTGCTGCTTGCTATCAAGCGGGTCGGGGGAGGAGATTTCAACGCGAAGATCAACGTGGAGGGCAAGGACGAGCTGGGCCATGTGCTGACCAAGTTCAACAGTATGAATGAGAAGGTGAAGGAGCTGATCAATGAGAATTATATCGTCAAGCTGCGCGAGAAGGAAACGGAAATTCTGGCGTTGAACATACAACTGAACCCTCATTTCCTGTACAACACGCTTAACATCATCAATTGGATGGCCGTGAACGGTGAGAAGGAGCAGGTGAGCGGCATGCTGGTCAGTCTGTCCCGCATGCTGCAATATACGACGGATAACCGCCGGGATTCCACATTTCTGAAAGATGATATAAGATGGCTGCGGGATTACATCGTAATTATGCAAAACAGATTCGAGCATCGGCTTCGCGTCGACTTCGATATCCAGCCGGAGCTGATGGAAGCCAGCGTACCGAAGCTGTTCCTGCAGCCGCTTGTGGAAAATGCGATCATTCACGGTTTCCGCGATATGGATACTGTCGGACTGATTACCGTATATGGCTGCAGACAGGAGGATGACATCCGGTTCTGCGTGGAGGATAACGGCAGCGGAATCGAGCCGGAACGGCTGAAAATGCTGCTCGGGGAAGCTTCATCGAGCGTGGGTATCCGGAATGTCGACAAGAGAATCAAGCTGTTGTACGGCAGCAGGTACGGCATCGAAATCGAGTCGGAGCCGGGACTCGGCACACGCGTCAACTTGCTCATACCTTATCAAAAGCACGCGGATTGAATCGACATCGACACCTTTTCGGACGCCGAAAGACGGCCGGGAAGGTGTTTCGTGGTTTTATGCCGGCAGGACGTTATTATTTCGGATTGATCGAAAAATCGTCCGGAAAACGGATAATTGTACAATAGGTTTTTGCGAAGAGCCGCTTTACACTAGGGATAGGCGACTGCAGCGCTTACATTCGGAGCAGGGGGAATAACCAAATGATCAAGCGATCGGGTATGGCAAGGGTATTCATCATCCTGATGATTATGGCCATTATTGCAACCGCTTGCGGAACAAGCAATAACGGAGGAAGTCAGGCAACGAATTCCTTATCGGGTGATACCGCGGACAGCACGGGGCAGAATGGCGCTTCCGCCGCAGACCAGCCATCGAGTACCGGTGAAAAGGTAAAGTTGAAGTTCACGTTCTGGGGCAGCCCGCAAGAGAAGAAAGCCGTGGAGGATGCGATTAAAGCGTTCGAGAAGAAGAATCCCAATATTACCATCGAGCCGGTTCACATACCGGGAACCGACTTCCTGCAAAAGCTGAACGCGATGATCGCCGGCAACGAAGCACCTGATATCAGTTATTCCTCCGCGTGGAAGCTGAAGATGGGCGAGGAAGGTTTGATTTACAATTTCTTTGATCTGATGAAGGACGATCCGTCCATCAGGAAAGAGGATTACCTGCAGTACGGCTGGTGGAACTGGGATACGGACAAGAGCGCCGGGCCTTATCAAGCTTCCGTTGTGCCCAGCCTGATGTACAATGTCGACATGTTCAAGGAGGCCGGAGTGGAGCTGCCGCCTACGAAGGCATCGGAAGCATGGACATGGGATGAATTTGTTGAAGCCGCCAAGAAGCTTACGATCGACCGCAACGGCAAGCGTGCCGGCGAAGCAGGCTTCGATCCGAAGAACATCAAGCAGTATGGCGTGAAGTTCAGCTTGAATTGGATCTCGTACATGCCGCTTGTTCTCTCCAACGGCGGCGATTATTTGACGGAAGACGGCAAAGAGCTGGGACTCGCGAAGCCGGAAGCGGTCGAAGCGATCCAGAAGATCGCCGACCTGATCAATGTATACGGAGTCGCGCCTTCTCCCGTGCAAGCGAGCAGCATCCCGGCTCCGGCCACGGCTCTCCAATCCAAAAAGGTTGCCATGGTTATCGACGGCAGCTGGAACCATCTCGATCTCAGCAAAGCAAATATTAACTGGGGTGTCGGCGTGCTTCCGGTTTTGAAAGACTATAAATCATTTTTCCTCGGCGGGTCGCTCATTATTTTCAAGAGCACGAAGTATCCGAAGGAGGCATGGGAATTTACCAAGTTCCTTACGGACCCGAACAACGTGCTGGAGATGCATCAGGGGCTCTGGATGCCGCAGCTGACCAACTGGTATGAAGATCCGCAATTGATCGACAAGTGGGCGAGCGAGGAGCTGCCGGGCCGACCACAAGGCTTCCAGGATGCCGTCATGCGTGCGACGTTCGAGAATGCGGAGCCGTCACCGGAAAACAATGTGAGAAACTTCGTGGAGATTGACGCGGCGGTAACGGCTGCATTGGATCAGGTGTGGCTCGGAACCAAAACCGCCGAACAAGCTTTGAAAGAAGCGGAAAGTAAAATCAAGCCGCTTATACAAGGCACGTATTTGAAATAACGAACCGTTGCCGGTAGGCGGCTCCGCATGAACCGGGCGGAGCCCCTTCTGCAGCGGTTCGACAGAGAGGAAACTTGCTGATGGCAGTCATCGCTTCCCGTATAGAGGCACGTACGGATAAGAAACGCAGGTCCTATAAAAACGAGCTGAACGGCGTCCTCTTTGCGCTGCCGGCCATTCTGGGCTTGCTCATCTTTACCCTTGGACCGATGATTTACAGCTTGTACATGAGCTTTACCGACTATTCCGGCTCGAATACGCCGGCCTTTGTCGGACTCGACAACTATACGAGAATGTTCAGCGGTGAAGACCAATATTTCTATAAATCGCTAGGGGTGACCGTTTATTTCGTCATCCTGAGCGTGCCGACCGGCATCATCTATTCGTTTCTTCTGGCGCTTCTGCTCAACCGGGACGTTAAAGGAAAGGCATTTTTCCGTACGATCTTTTATCTGCCGTCCATCGTGCCGATCATTGCCATCTCCTTCATCTGGTTGTGGCTGCTGAACCCGGATCTCGGCCTCGCAAACGAGGTGCTCCGTTCGGTCGGGCTGCCGGGCAGCCAGTGGATTTTTGGGGAGAATTCGGTCGTACCGTCTCTGGCCATAATGAACCTGTGGACGACGGGCGGGACGATGATCATTTTTTTGGCGGGCTTGCAGGACATACCGCGTTCCCTGTATGAGGCAATCGAAATGGACGGCGGTTCCCGGCTCGATAAATTATGGCATATTACCGTTCCAATGATGACGCCGACCATCTTTTTCAACCTGATCATGGGCATCATCAACGGTTTCCAGATTTTCTCGCAGGCCTACGTCATGACGAACGGGGGACCTAACAACGCGAGCCTGTTCTACGTCTTCTATCTGTACCGGGAAGCGTTTCAATTCTCGCGGATGGGAAGCGCCAGTGCCATCGCATGGGTATTGTTCGTCATCATCATGGCGCTGACTTATTTGGTCTTCAAGACGTCGCGAAAATGGGTGTATTATGAAGGAGATGGAACACGATGAGCAGCACACGATGGTTTGGAGACGGAGTGGTGTACCTTGTGCTTCTGGCTGGAAGCGCGTTCAGTCTTCTGCCGCTGATCTGGCTCGTTCGCAGCTCCCTGATGGACATGGGCCAGATTTTCGAAATGCCGCCCGTCTGGCTTCCGGATCCGTTCCGGTTCTCGAATTTCAGTGAAGCGCTGACGATCCTGCCGTTCGGCCAATATTTCGTAAATACGTCCATTATCGTCGTTTTTACGATGCTTGGGGTTATCATTACCTGCTCGATCAGCGCGTACAGCTTCGCGCGGATGACATGGAGGGGGCGGGACCTTATTTTCGGCCTGCTGCTGTCCAGCATGATGCTGCCGTATGCCGTAACGCTCATTCCGACGTTCGTCGGCTGGAGCAAGCTGGGATTGACCAACACGTTCATTCCGCTGATCGCTCCGGCTTGGTTCGGCGGCGGGGCGTTCAATATTTTTCTCCTGAGGCAGTTCTATCTCAGCATTCCGCGGGATCTGGACGAGGCGGCGTATGTGGACGGCGCCGGCCACTGGAGAATATTCCTGTCGATTATCGTTCCGTTGACCAAGCCTGCCTTGATCGTCGTCGGCCTGTTCACCTTCCTGGCTTCGTGGAACGATTTCCTGGGCCCGCTTGTTTATTTGAACAGCGAATCCAAATATACGCTTGCACTGGGGCTTCAGCAGTTCAAAGGGATGTACGCCGCGGAATGGCACCTGATGATGGCGGCTGCTACCGTCGTGCTGGCTCCGGCGATCATCGTGTTTTTTATCGGTCAAAAGTATTTTGTGGAAGGCATCACACTCACGGGCATCAAAGCCTGATCGCAGAAGGAGCGGGAAAACGACTATGAACATGAGTCAACTGTATTTGCGCCAGGAAGGCGTATCGCGCCGCCAATCAAGCTGGGACACGACCGGCGGCAACAAGGACTTTCTCGTCATCGGGGCGAACCGTACTGCAGTGATTGCAGAGGTGGAAGGGTCCGGCGTCATTCGGCACATCTGGATGACGATCGCCTCGCAGGACAAATACTCGTTCCGCAAGGTGCTGATCCGCATGTATTGGGACGACGAGACCGAGCCGAGCGTGGAATCGCCGGCCGGCGATTTCTTCGGCGTCGGGCACGGCGTCGCCAGTCATTACGTCTCCATGCCGCTCAACATGATTACGACCCAGGGAGTTATCGAGAACAAGGCGGCCATGAACTGCTTCTTTGAGATGCCTTTCCGCAAGGGCGCCAGAATCGAAATCGTCAATGAATGTGAACATGACATGGTGCTGTATTATTACGTGGACTACGTCGAAAAGCCGGTATCGGACGAAAGCTTCTATTTTCATGCGTCGTGGCGGAGGGAGAACCCGACGAAGGGTTTGATGGACCTGTCCGTCCTGAAAGCGGAGCATGACAAGCAGGACAAGGCGAATTTCTCCGACCAGAAGGTATACGAGATCAAGAACCTCAGCGGCGACGAAAACTATGTGCTGCTGGATGCCGAAGGGGAAGGGCATTACGTGGGGTGCAATCTCAGTATCGACCATCTCAATCCGATGCCGGGGTTCAGCTGGCCGGGCGAAGGGGACGACATGTTTTTCATCGACGGCGAGCCCTGGCCCCCACGCCTTCATGGAACGGGTACGGAGGATTATTTCTGCGCGGCCTGGGGGTATCCGTCCGGCAAGTACGACAGTCCGTATCATGGCTTGTCCCTGTATGCGCCGATCCGTGAAAACGGCGATGCGTGGAAGGAGAGCAACACGATTTCCTTCAACGATTACTCCGGTAAAATGACGCAGTACCGGTTCCATATCGTGGATCCGATCATTTTCCGCAAATCGATCCGCTTCAGCATGGAGCACGGCCATGGAAACGCACAAGCAAACGACTATTCGTCGGTAGCCTACTGGTACCAGCGCGAGCCGCACAAAGCCTATCCGGACATGCTGCCTGTCGCGATGCGGCTGCCGCTGCCGGAGAAGGAAAGCGCCAGACTGTTCTATCGCACGTTCTAATTGAGTCGGCGCTTATTTGCCGCAAAAAGCAGTCCCTTCGGCCAAGTTGAGCCGAAGGGGCTGTTTGCTGCTTTTCAACTAAACGATCACCGTTTGCGCCTTAACCGTAAATGTTTTCGTGTCGCCCGGCTGTAGCGTCTCATTGAAGATCAGCGTGGCGCGCCCATTCCGGACGCCATGCCTTGCGGGCGAGGCCTCCATGCCGCTGTTCATCTCCGTCACAGCACCGTCGGGCCGACCGACAGGCAGTTCGATCACCGCAGTAATAGCCTGCGGCCCGTAGCTGGTTACAACGGCCTCCGTCACCCCGTCTTCTGTTCGGTAAGAGACGCTGAAGGTTTGGGAGCCCAACCGGACACGGTCCCATGAGAATGAGCTTGTAGGACTGAACGGGCGAAAGGACAGCTGCTTTGCGGGGGCATCATAGGCAAGCCCGAGAATCTCCGAGATGAATAGACCGGCAAACACGCCAGAAGCCCATCCGCATTTGCCGCACGTATTGTGACGGACGACGTCGCCGTAAGCGGCGCCATTCTTGTAGGGCCACCACCATAGGGAGCCGTCGGCATCGGTCAGCTTGCGGATTTGGGTGAAGTAGCCGTCTTCTCCGCTCATGGAATCCGCATCCGTGATCATTCCCATGCCGCTCATATAGCCGGGGAAGGTGCAGGCCGAGTGGTCTCCCCACTGAATGCCCCTCGATTCCGCATTATAAGTAGGGTTGGCGGTGCTCAACGAGAAACGCATGTAGTTGCCGTAGGTCGGTTCGTCATACGACGTGTAGCCGTAGAGCGGCATCAGTATCGTGTCCGATTCTTCGCCGTCGTGATGCATCAAGTCGATTTGGCCGTTCTCGGTCAGGTTCATAATAAACTGCATGCCGAAACCATCGTAGGCGCCTTCATATTTCTTGGCGTCGTCCTTCAGCTTGTCGGAGGCGGACATGCTGATTCCTTCGACATATTGGGGACCGAATGGGCCTTCCGCAGTCGCAAGCCGTTCCAAATCGTCTTTTATCCGAGCGGCGATATCCCGGTAACGTTGCGCCGCCTCTGTGTCGCCGAATACTTCCTCCACGACGCGGGCGTAGTGAAAGAAACAACCCCAGGCAATGACGTTGGAGCCCGTGTGGAAATCACCGAGAGAATAAGCATCAGACAACCATACGGAAGGGAATAGCCATGGTCCGTCAGGTTTTCTGGCGCGGATCGTTTGTTCCAGCAAGGCCCGAACTTTAAGATCAAGATCCGGACGGTCCAGAAACAGCCGTTTGTCTCCGGTAGTACGGTAATAAAGACCGGCCATCATCACGGATGACAAGGAGTTGCTGAGGGAGTGGGTGATGCCGCCTTCATACCGGTTGCCGGCCGGACGAACCCCATGCTCCAGGAACCAAAGCATACCTTGCTTGAACAGCTCGGGCTCCATCATGTGAAACGGCAGGAACGAGTAATACATATCCTTGTTCCATATGAATTCCGTGGTCGGGTAGGTTCCCCAGTTGGAGCCCGCAATGACGCCATGCCCGTCCATACCGATGGAACCGAAGCACTGAAGGACCGCACGTTCATAAAATTCCGCAACGAAGGGGTCATTCTTCATCTGCAGGGTGCCGGTGATGCCCTTGAAATAGGCCCAAGTTTCGTTCAACCAGTACAAGGAGCCTTTCTCATCGACGAGTTGCAGCGTTTTTTCGCCTGGCGGGTAAATGACGGAAGGCACCCATACGTTCTGTCCGGGAGACAGCTCGAAGGAAATAATGCCGCTCTTGTTCTCCAGATCCGAAGCATGGACGCACAGCTCGGCCCCTGAGAATAATTGGCCGGCCGATACGTCGGGGGATGGAAGCAGCACGTCGCCGCGCACGATTTCCTGCGATAGATTTTGCAGATGAAGTCCATAGACGAGCCCCCGAAGGCGGAGGGTACCGTCTGCCGAGACCGGCGTATAGGTGACGAGCGTGGCTTTCACCGCGTCAAATTGAAATTCAGTGACCGGGAACAGATTGCCGAGGAGCGAAGTGGCATAAGGGAGGTCGTCCAGACCGAGATCGATCAGATTGTCACCCAGCTTCAGCTTGAAGCCGTACGGACCGGTTTTCTTGAAATCCTTGCACATCCATACCCCGGGAATGTTGTCGCTGTAATAATTGCCGTGATAGACAGATACGAATTTGATGGATCCGTTCATGTTGACGTTCACCAGCGTTTTGTTGTTCGAGATATCGAAGGTCAACTCGGGATCGGGCAGCTTTCGTCCGAAAAAGCTCATTTCGTCGTGCGCAGCATAGCTGCCGTCCTTGTAGGTTACGCCGAAATAACGGCTCCTCGGCTGGGTCAGTGCGTCGTTCACGGATAGAAAGGGATGCGACATGATCCTTCTCCTTTGCGTCGGTGGATTTAGCGGTCTGCAGCGCCTTTCTTCATTATTGGAGATGGCCGGGATTAATGATATAGGAGATGTTTTCGGAAGTAGGAGAAAATATAGCGCTTTCACAAGACGTATTTGTGCGCGCATAATAATAATGGCAGGTTCGGGACAAACGTGCCATAATCTTGTTATCCAATCAAATAACCCTGAGGTGTTAAATGGTGACGATCTATGCACTTTAAAAAAATACAGACGAAAGTTTTTTGTGCTATGTTGATTACGTCATTGATTCCGGTTGGGATTATTTCCGCCATCCTTTTTTTCATGATCAAGCAGACCATCGATACGGAAGTGTCGGTCTCGACCAACCGTACGGCCGTGGATATCCAAGAAAAAGTGGAAGAATATTTCCTTAATTTAGAGAATGGGGTTTACAACATCTATTACAACACCAAATTATTGAAAGCGCTTCAAAACGGGAGCCGGATTCAGGCCGACAACACCGACGATTATGAGGTCTCTCAGGACATTCGCCGATTCTTCGCTTCCCTGTATAACTTCAGCAATATAAACGATATTCTGGGCATGTAACTATTCAGTAAACCCGCTTAAATAAGCTGAAGCTGTTTTCGGAATTGCTT
>NZ_CAUPYC010000020.1:0-57622 GCF_963515335.1 uncultured Paenibacillus sp.
TCTCCCTATACAACATCAACATTGAAGTCCTCCCAGGCGAAACAAAAACAGTGGAATTCGATGCAGCACAAGCGGGCGTATTCCCCTTCTACTGCACGATCTTCTGCGATCCGCACCATCAGGAAATGCAGGGGTACTTGCTTGTCCAACCCATCGCAATTAGCTCATCGAAAAATTAAGGTACTGTTCCTCCCACTAGAAAATTTAGAAAAGAACCCCCTCAGGGCCGTTGGTCGGCCCCGGGGGTTCGGTTGTTGGAAACTACAAAACGATTGCTCTGGAAATTATAACTAAAAGGATGAACAACACGAGGATAACCCCCGCACTAGTCCACACACCGCCTATACCTGCGCCATATCCGCCTAAACCTCCGACACCACTCATTCTTCATCGCTCCCTTCAGATTTTTAACTGCAGCATCAACTTATGAATGAGTAGATGTAAACGTATGGACTAGTGACCGGTACGTATGAAATATAGATACCTGTCTTTCCTGCAACGGCCTGTTCAATGCTTGCAACCTTCCATAACACTCTGGTCAAGAATCGTCGGCGTCCAGACTTTGATTTTTGTCCAGCACAATCTTGTTTTATAAGAACAAACATCCAATCATCTGGATTACAAATAAAATACACTAACGTGTGTAGTTTAAAACCTGCAACGTTAAGAAGAAAATGAATCATGAAATGAGGCGAAAGGCATGCATTTAATTAATCCAGTAAATGTTAACACAGTCAATCCCTATATTGGGAAACCGGTCGTTGCTGTTTTGCAGGACGGAACGTATTGTTGCGGACTTTGCGGTGGGATTGAAGGCGGTAAACTTATTCTGCATGATTATGCACCAGGTGAAGGTACGGTAGCCATCAGCGCCAAAAAGGCCAAGGAACAATTATCCCAAATAGGCAATAAGGCCAAAACCTCTGCTTTTGGATATGGGTACCCTTATGGTTATGGAGGTTTTGGATTGGATCTGGCACTCATAGCCCTCTTATTCGCCACTCTGTTCTTTATTTAAACTTGTAAAAGTGCATTCAGGGTAGTCCGAAAGGAGGCAGATCCACCGTGCCGTTCATCCATCCTATTTGTGAAGAAAAACTTGGGCCCTACGTGGGGCAGCCAGTCTGTGCTATATTGCACGATGGTACCAATTATTATGGAATATGCGGGGGAGTGAGAGATGGGAAGCTGATTTTGAACCATAACGTTAAAGGAGCAGGCAGTCTGTCCATAAGCGCAAAAAAGAATAAACAACGAGTTCGGATCGACAATAAAGCAAAAGTCTCTGGCTTGGGATTCCCAGGATTCGGGTTCGGCGGTGGAGGCTTTGGAGGCTTGGGCGGCTTAGGCAGTTTAGGAGGCATAGGCCGATTCGGCGGTTTAATTGGCAGAGGGTTGGGTTTAGGTTTGGGACTGGTTTCTCTTTTATTCGCACTGCCGTTTTTCGGCTCCGGGTTTTTCATATAACGGGAAGAACATGTTAACTTGAAAAGACGGCCTTTCTCTCGGCGGAGAAAGAGCCGTCTTTTTCAATGCAGTTATTTGGTGCTCACCTTTTCAGGACCGGAAGAGTATCGGTTATTTTTTCGCTATAATGCCGGTAAACCCAAGATGCTTATCATATTGCTCCATGAATTCCATGTTGTGAATGATCTTGTTGACAAACTTCTGGTCATGGAATATCCCCTCTGAAATCATCTGATCTTCATCGCGATATTTCAGTTCATTCTCTATAAAAAGCTGCGAATCAGCCTCGCGCGGGTTCCAAAGTTGAATATCGCGGAATCGGCAAGATCTGTAGTAATCTCTCCACTCATCACAGGTAGGGAACTGTTTTACACCGTACAAGTCGGCTGCGGCTTCCAAAACCTCATGAGGTGTATCCAAGTGAGAACAAAATTCTAAATTTACCATTAAGCCTTCCGGTTTAAGTATCCTCCGACATTCCGACAGTAACGGTTTAATCGGTAAAAAGACCGCCAATGATTCTGCCAGTACCACATCAAAATCATTGTCTTGAAATGGCATCGAAAGGGCATCTCCTTGAATAAAACCGGCCGTGCAATTATTCCTTTGCGCACGCCTGTTCGCCTTTTCAATCATTAAAGGATGACGATCCAAACCTGTCACTTGACAACCATATTTTTTTGAAATATAGCATGCCGTTCTTCCGGTTCCGCATCCAATATCCAGAACCTTCGTATTTTCGTCCATATTTAATTCGGAAACAAGGTCCATCGATATTTCAAATCCTCCGGGATGAGCGCTTCCTGCCCCCAGCTTTGCCAGTAAATCATGATACGTGCCGTTCAAAAGGCAACACTCCTTTTGAATCAAC
Source organism: uncultured Paenibacillus sp. (assembly GCF_963515335.1). Taxonomy (NCBI): domain Bacteria; kingdom Bacillati; phylum Bacillota; class Bacilli; order Caryophanales; family Paenibacillaceae; genus Paenibacillus; species uncultured Paenibacillus sp. The sequence continues at coordinate 2,339 of NZ_CAUPYC010000020.1, forward strand.
ATATGCGCTCCGTTCCTCTTCTGCATATGTTCTTGATCATTCAACCCCTCCTTTTTCGTTTAAATTGGAATGTTGATGATCTCCCATGGCCATTCTCATGGGGAGCCAGAATCGTAAAGCAACGAGCAGCACAATGATCACAACCGAAGAAACGGCGTATACTGCCCACGGAATTGGAGAACGGATTCCGAAGCTTAGCAGTAGTCCCCCGGTATAATTTCCTGCTCCCTCCCCCAGACCCGAAATAAAATTAGCCAATCCGAAAAACACGCCAATCATTTGGGCGGTCGCAAGCCGCGAAACCGTACTGTCCATGGTGGGCATAATGAGCATCTCACCGATAATAAAGGTTGCTCCGCTGGCGGCAAGACCGTAAAAATTCCTTGACCAATATAGAGAACTGATTCCGGCTCCGATAAAAACAATGCCCAGAGCAAGTGCATACATAGGCTGTATTTTATTCAGCAGCCAAGCTGAAACGGGAGCCTGCAGCAAAATCGCAATGATGCTGTTAATCGTCCAAATCAAGCTGACGATGCTTGGGTCGGGCAAAATGGCTGCGGCGCGAAGGGGAATTGCCAACGCTAACTGGGTATATAACGCCCAAATCAGCACGCTAATCAAAGAAAAAACGACAAAGGCTTTATTGCGAACGATCTGTGAATAAGATTTTGCCGGAATGATGGGACAGGGCTTTTCTCCACAATTTTTAGGTATGTAATACCAGCTAATAACTGCCAGAAAAACAAATAACCCGGCCGATACATAAAAAATAAGTGGAGAAGATCCCCCCAGCACAAAATAAGCCAGGAGCCCCGCTAAACTGGTTCCGATATTCGCCGCGATGCCGCGGAGGGAAAAAGCCGTCGTTTTTTTTTCGGTGTCCGATGCCAATGCGGCGATTGCAGCTTTGGTCGCTGGAGCGTTGAAACCGCCGCCCAAGCCGTTCAATAGAGCCATGGCCATTAATGCCCAGAAAGGCTGAAATAACGCATACCCTGCAAAGCCCGCCCCACGAATGACGGCTCCTAAAGCGATAATCGTTCTGCGGCCTATTCGGTCCGCAAGGACCCCCCCGACAACACTGGCGGCCTGGAAGGAAAAAGAACCGGCAGCGAGGATCAGTCCTATCTCGGCAACGTTTAACGCCTTGTTCAGTTTCAGGTAAATGGGCAAAATCGGAAGGATCATGTAATATCCCAAGTGGGCCAACAGAATGCTGAAGAGTAAAACTTTCATGGAACTGCCGGTATTTCGAAAATCATGGTGCAGCATCATTTCACATCCTAAAGTTAATCGGGTAGCAACCATGGACATTTCTGCATTTTGTTAGTATTCGACAAAGGCAATGATTTTAGTACCGACCCCATAATCGTTTCAATCGGAAGAGCCTGCCAAAAAGCGTTATCACAAAGTACCCCTAACCCGGACGAGCCGGAACCAATAGGATCCCCATGTCGAACTTAGTAAGAAACTGAAGCGATATGGGGGAAATACAATGTTACTCACGGAACGTTACAAAGACAAGATTGCCGGCGTGTTGGCTTGCTATGATCGGATCGTCATCCATGGTAATATTCCGGTACTTTGTTTTGACGGCGGGATGACATCGTATCTGTTTCAAAACGACATCAAAATTTTCGACTATCCCCAGTGGGCTAACGGACTTCGGGATGAACTGCGGGAACATGCCGAACAAATCGCCAAAGACAACGGATTGGAAATCGAGTTTATCCGCAAGCTTGATGCTTTTCGTAAAGATGACCGCATCCAGTCCATCATCAAAGAGCGGGGTAACCATCCGGGACTCGTACATATCTTCTCGGCCATGGAGACCTGCGCCAGCTACAAGCCTTGGCACGACAAGACAACCGGGAAGAACTTCGTAAAAAACGATTCAAGCAAATGTCTGCACTATTACTTCTACTTCATCGATCCGGATTTCGGGCTTTGTTATCTTCGCGTTCCAACATGGTGTCCGTTCCGTCTGCAGTTCTACATGAACGGGCATAATTGGCTCGCCTACTCTCACCGCCTGGCTGGGCTGTTTCTGACAGTCCTTGGTTTCCTGTTGTCTTTTCCGGGTTTACCGAGTTTCTTTACACAATTAAAAGATATATGTACTTAAGAGCTTAAGAGCCTAAAGGAGTATTCATGAATACTCCTTTTTTCTATGTGTGAACTTCTACCGAGGAAACGCGAAAATACTCCTTATATGTATCGTGTTTTACTCCTTTTGGGGAAATGTGTTATTGCGGCTCCCATCTTATACTTAAGCTAACAGGTTCAGTATGATGCTGCTGGCGAAAAAAAGCGCAAGGGAGGAAAAAACTATGAAACGAGCGTTTTTATCTCTATTGCTGACGTCGATCCTGCTCTCGGTCGGAGCTGTTCCCGTACTGGCCGACCCCGGCGGTGATGAAGAGGAGTTCAATGCGGAGACCTACATTAAACAGGCTATCGTTGCGCTGGATCAAAGACAGCCGAACACGGGCGTCATTGATGCGAAACTGAAAGAAGTGGTCGAACAGCAGGAAGAAGCGGAAGGAGTCGATATCGCCAAAGTAGAGCAAGCGATGTCGCTTGTCATGGAGAAGAAGTACGGGGAAGCGAGTCAGGCGCTTTTTCAGTCGATTGGTGAAGATCCGGAAGGCGAGAATCCGGAATTGGGGAGTCCGCTGCAGGAATATGAAAAAGAATATACCGCAAATACGAGAACATCGTTGCTGCTTGTTGTGTCCGTCCTGTTTGCGGCGATAGGCGTCTTTATTCTAAAAAAATCAGACAGAAGGTGAGCATATGAAACGGCAAATCACCCATCAAGCGGCAGTCGGCAACAAGCGGAATGGAATATTCAAGTTTATATATGACCGGTTTGGATTGGATTCATTAAATTATGAAGTACCGGCTCATGCGAACACATTGCCGTTCACGTTGGGAGGCATTACGGCCGTCAGCCTGCTGCTGACCATGATTTCCGGAATCGTTCTTGCCTTCTGGTATGTGCCTCTGCCCGAACAAGCCAATACCAGCATTCGCGTGATCATGGAAAAGGTATACTGGGGTTCAATGGTGCGCGGCATTCATTACTGGTCGGCACAGTTGACAATGATTGCTCTCGTTCTTCACGTATTGCGCGTCTTCCTGTACGGATCTTATAAAAAACCGCGCGAAGGCAACTGGCTCGTAGGGGTATTGTTATTCGGCGTCATGGTGGGACTTTACTTTACGGGTACTTCGCTGAAATGGGACCAGGAAGGCTTCGAGGCTCTAGAGCATGCCGAATCAATCGCAGGAACCTTTGGGCTGGGCGGATTGTTCAGCACGGCATATGTACCGGTGTTGATCCGGTTATTTATAGCTCATGTCAGCATTCTGCCGGTGCTGCTGGTCGTACTGCTGTTTATTCATATGCTGCTGGTTAAACGGATGAAGATTTCAGAGCTTCCCTGGAAGAAAAAAAGCGTTGTTCCTGCCGTTTCGCAAGTAACGGCCGAAATAGCCGCTACAGCCGAAGTGAGCAACCTGCACGTCAAAAAACATACATTCGTCCAGCATTTCCGCAAATTATTCGGTTATGGATTTATCATCTTCGGAATTGTCGTGATATTGGCCGTTCTGGTTCCGCCTTCACTCGGACCCGCTCCTCTGACCGGAATAGAAGTGACCAAACCGTTATGGCCTTTCCTCTGGATCTATTCGGTTGAGGAATGGTTCGGGATCAACGGCGCTGTCATAGCCAGTACCATCCTGTTCACGGGAATGCTGGCCGTACCGTTTTTCGACCGCGGGAGCGATTCTTCCATCGGAAAAAGAAAATGGATCGTTTCCGTCGGGCTCGCGGTTGCGATTGCGCTGCTCATATTGACGATATACGCCGTTTTCTCCTCGCCGGTCGTACACCTCGATATGGAATAAAAAAACGGAATTTATCGAATTTTTGTGAAAAAGGGGAGCCCCCCCTTTTTTTTATTTTCACCTCCTGATAAGCTTGTGATGGGAGGTGGGGATAATGAGAAATTTCGCCAAAGTGAAGAAGCTGTCCATTATTTTAACCAGCTTGTTCATCGTTTCCTTCGAATTATTTCGCCACACCGTGATGGTGCCCAATTTGACTCCTCGGCTGGATATCGTCATTTCCTCTACCTTGTTTATAATCGCCTCCATCATATTTTCCCATTATGTTTTTAACATCATAGAGAAAATTGAAAAAAAACGGCTTCAAAAAGAGAGAGAAGCAAACGCTTTGTTCGACAATAGCATTGACGGCATTTTTGTTTTTGATTCAATCGGGAAGCTGGTCGATATGAATCACGGAGCTGAGACAATGACCGGTTGGAGCATAAATGAGACGGTAGAAACGCATACGTTACTCTTCATGTTTCAGTCGGACGACAAAACCGATTTACATCAGTTTATAAATAAACACCAGACAAGCATGAAGATAGAGGAAACGCTGCTTAAAGCGCGCAACGGAGGCTGGATTCCGGTAAGCGCCGCTTTGTCCCGCATTCCGGGAGAAGCAAACAAAGATTCAAAAATCGCGGTCATTGTGAGGGATTTAACGGAACGAAAGCAGATGGAGGATGTGATCAAAGGATTGTATACGGAAGCGTCTCAGAAGCAGTTCGAAGCCGAGACTCAGTACCGCATAGCCCAAAAAATCGCATCGATTCGCGACTTGACTGCCGATAATAAACAAAGCCTCTTTGAGTCAGTCGTAAAAGAAATAAACAAGCTGCTTAAAGCCGAGTTCGCGGGATTATTTCTATATGATTTTTCCAACGGGGTGTTTGAGCTGGCCGGGTTGACCGATCCGCAACAAAGACAGACTTTGGATGAATCATTCTCAGAAACCAAAAGCAAAGGCCGCCTTCAACATCAGGAAGCGACAGTGGTCCACGCGGGAGAGAAAAAATTTTCGTATTATCCTTTGCAGATGGAAAACACGGCCTTGGGATACTTGGCGGTTTGCGGAAAAAAAGAAGCGTTTGAGTCGCTGCACCAAAAGGAATTGTTGAGAAGCATTATATATATTCTGACCATATCTTTAGAAAATCTGAAGATGTACCATCGGATGAAGGATGTCGCCATGCTGGAAGAACGGGAACGGTTGGCAAGGGAAATGCACGACGGGCTGGCCCAGGTCATCAGTTCTATTCATATGAAAATTCAAATCATGAGAGCGTCCATTCAAGAGAAAAACACCGATGTTCGCGTCATTCTGCAGGAAACTACGGATGAACTGGGTTTGATTGTGAAAGAGGCGTATCATGAGGTCAGGCAAAATCTTTTCAACCTGCGCATGCCGATCTACACCGACGAATCATTTATCGAACACATCCGGCAGTATGCATCCCGCTTTGCAAAGCAAAATAAAATTGATGTAAACGTCGACGTTCAGTCCTGCCGCCAAAGCAGCGGATTTGATCTGCCGGAATATACAAAGATACATGTAGTCCGTATTCTGCAGGAAGCATTATCGAACGTTAGACGTCATTCCCAAGCGACCAAAGTCCATATATCCATCAATTGTGGAGATCCATGCTTGTTTTTGATAGAGGATAACGGCATCGGCTTCGAACCGGCGGCAATGGAATCGGCCGGCCATTACGGGCTAAGCACGATGAAGGAGCGCGCGGTCTTGATACAGGGACGTCTGGATATCCATTCTGAACCTGACTGCGGTACGCAGGTTATTTTAACGTTGCCGAACAAAGGAGAGCTTCATGGATAAAATCCGTATTCTGGTCTGTGACGACCATGAAATTCTAAGAAAAGGAATTGTTCAACTGCTGAAGCTTCAGTCCGGATTTGAAGTGGTAGGTGAAGCGACAGACGGTCTGGAGTCCATCCGGTTGGCGGAATCCGTAAAGCCGGATGTCATATTAATGGACATTCAAATGCCGGGATTGACCGGGATTGAAGCCACTGCCTTCATTCGGAGGCAAAATGCGAAAGTAAAAATCATTATGTTGACCATATCGGATGAGGAAGAGGATTTGTTTAATGCCATCAAGCATGGAGCCAATGGGTATTTATTGAAAAATATGAATTTGGAACAGTTGTTTGCCCATGTGAAGAAGGCCTATGACGGAGAAGCCCCCTTCTCGCCGGGATTGGCGAACAAAATATTGGCGCAGTTTTCTCAAATTTCCCAAAAATTAAAGGATGAAGAGAAAAATCACTACGAATTAAGCGTGAGAGAAAAGGAGGTGCTGCAGCTGGTCGCTCTGGGAAAAACGAATAAAATGATTTCGAAGAAATTGTATATCAGCGAACATACGGTGAAAAAGCATTTGCAGCATATTCTGGAAAAGCTTCACGTGAGCAACCGGGCGGAAGCGGCGGCTCTTGCTGTAAGGAAACGGATCGTCGTGGAAAACACGGATGATGCGGCGACGGGCGGTGAACGAACGATTGAGCAATGGACCGGACAGGATCCCGAATCGTCCCCTTGACCGCCGGCAGGCGGAGAAGCTATACTATGTATCAGCGATGTTCAATAAATTTCATAATCGTTTTAATCGGAGGAGCCTGCCAACAGCGGGCTCTTTTTGCGTTTTTGCGGGCTGCGTTCATCTCTCTCACAACTTTTGAGGGAAATTGGTAAAGCTAATACGGATAAATTTGGATTTGAGGAGGAAGAGGCTTGTCTTTGCTTCATGCCGCAATTTTATTGCCTTTCATTATGGCTGTCGGCATTTCGATCTTCAACAACCTGCTGCGACGCTTTCATACGGGGTGGTTCGTTGTGCCGGGACCGATCCTTCTGTTCGCGTACTTCCTGGGCCGGATTCCGTCCGTGCAGGACGAAAGCAGTTCGACGGCAACCGTTCAATGGATTCCCTCGCTTGGAATCGACTTTACCGTCTATCTGGACGGACTCGGCTTACTGTTCGCCCTGTTGATTACGGGGATCGGGTCGCTCGTCGTGCTGTATTCGATTTTCTACCTGGATAAAACCAAAGAAGCGGTCAATCGCTTTTACGTTTATTTGCTGCTGTTCATGGGCGCCATGCTGGGGGTCGTCCTCTCGGACAATCTGATGGTGCTGTACGGGTTTTGGGAACTCACCAGCATCTCCTCGTTCCTGTTGATCGCATTCTGGCACCGCCGGGAGAAATCGAGATACGGCGCGTTGAAGTCGATGCTGATTACCGTGTTCGGCGGTTTCGCCATGTTTGCCGGGTTCATCCTGTTGTACACGATCACCGGTACGTTCAGTATTCGGGAAATGATCGGGCAAGCGGAGGCGATCACCGGCCACGCGCTCGGTCTGCCGGCCATGCTGCTCATCCTGCTGGGCGCTTTTGCGAAATCGGCCCAATTCCCGTTCCATATCTGGCTCCCGGATGCGATGGAGGCGCCGACGCCGGTCAGCGCGTACCTGCATTCCGCCACGATGGTGAAGGCCGGGCTGTATGCGGTCGCGCGCTTCAGCCCGATTTTCGCCGGAGGGGCGGAATGGTTCTGGATCGTATCGGGGTTCGGGTTGTTCACGTTGCTTTACGGCGCTTACCGGGCGATCAAGCAAACGGATTTGAAGGCGCTGCTCGCCTTTTCCACCGTCAGCCAGCTGGGGCTGATTATGAGCCTGCTCGGATTCGGCTCCGCCGCCGCGCAATATGCGGGGACGGATCAATCGTCCGTGTACACAAAAGCGATCGCGGCAGCCGTGTTCCACCTTATGAATCAAGCGATATTCAAAGGCGCCTTGTTCATGGTGGCCGGCATCGTCGACCATGAGACGGGAACCCGGGATATCCGCAAGCTCGGCGGCCTGATGGCGCTGATGCCGATCACGTTCTCGGTTGCGTTGATCGGTTCCTTCTCGATGGCCGGGCTGCCGCCGTTCAGCGGGTTTCTCAGCAAGGAAATGTTCTTTGCGGCCGCGCTCAATACGCTGGACATGGACATATGGAGCATGGAGGCTTGGAGCGCTCTGTTTCCCGTCATCGCTTGGACGGCCAGCGTATTTACGTTCGTGTACAGCATGCTGCTGTTGTTTCGCACCTTCACGGGAAAGCTGCAGCCCGACAAGCTGGCGAGAAAGCCGCATGAAGCGCCGCTCGGTATGCTGCTGCCGCCGGTGCTGCTCGTTTCGCTCGCCGTCATATTCGGCTTTTTCCCCAATCGGCTTGCCGATGCGCTGATCGAGCCCGCCATGGCGTCGATTATCCCGCAGGCGCTCACGCCGGGCGAAAGCTTCCGGGTCGATATTTATTTCTGGCACGGATGGACGACGGAGCTGTTGATGACGATCGGGGTTGCGGCGGCGGGAACGGTGCTGTACAAGCTGTACGGGCGCTTCAAGGCGTTGAACAGCCCCCTGTTCCGGCGCGTTTCCTTGAACGGGGCTTATGATGGGGCGCTTCGTTCGTTGGAACGTTCCTCCAATCGTTTGACAAACGCTTATATGACCGGCTCGGTCCGCCATTACCTGATTTATATCTTGGCTTTTTTCATTGCCGCGTTAGGGCTCACGATGATCGGATCGAAGGCGCTCGTGATCGACGCTTCCCGTTATGCGCCGATGTCGGTGTATGAAGCGGCCGTCACCGCCGCGCTGATTTTGTCCGCCGTCGCCGTCCCGTTCGCCCGTTCGCGGATGACGGCCATTATTCTGACCGGCGCTTCGGGCTACATGGTAACGTTGTTCTTTGTCCTTTTCCGCGCGCCGGATTTGGCGCTTACGCAGATGATCGTAGAGACGGTGTCCGTCGCGCTGTTCCTGCTCTGCTTCTATCATTTGCCCAAGCTGAAGCGGGAGAAAGTCCCGCTCCGCTTCAAGCTGCCGAACCTGGTCATTTCAGCCGTCGTCGGAGCCGTCGTCACGCTGATCGCTTTGAGCGCGAGCGGCAGCCGGGCGTTCGATTCGATCTCGGACTTTTACCTGGCGGAAAGCTATAATTCGGCCGGAGGCAAAAATGTGGTCAACGTCATTCTCGTCGATTTCCGGGGCTTTGACACCTTGCTGGAAATCATGGTGCTCGGCATCGCCTCGCTGGGCATCTATGCGCTGATCAAGCTGGGGCCCGATTCGGACGATGCCGGCGCCATGCCGGCGAAACCGGCGGACATTCATGCGCCCGGCGGCAATGACGTCATTCTCAGGACGGTATCCAAAGCCGCGATTTTCATCATATTGACGTTTGCCTGGTTTTTGTTTTTCGCAGGCCATTACAATCCGGGAGGCGGCTTCATCGCCGGGCTGATGACGGCGGCCGCGCTTGTATTGCTGTCCATGGCGTTCGGCATGAAGCTGTCAAGCAAAGTTATTCCCGTGGACTTTCGCAAAGTAACGGCGCTGGGATTGACGATCGCCCTGCTAACGGGGATCGGTTCGTTCTTGTTCGATGCGCCTTTCCTCAGCCATACTTTCGGTTATTTCGAGCTGCCGCTGCTGGGGAAGACCGCGCTGGCGACGTCAGTGCTGTTCGATCTGGGCGTTTACCTCGCGGTCGTGGGCGTCACCATGACCATCATCTATACGATAGGGAGGGACATGTAGCCGTGGAGCTGTTCATGTCTTTGGCGATCGGCGTACTGTTCGCCGTCGGTGTATACTTGATCTTGTCCAAAAGCCTGCTGCGCATTATATTGGGCACCTCGATGCTGACCAACGGCGTCCATCTGCTGCTGCTGACGATGTCGCGGTTGAAAACCGGCGCCGCCCCGTTACTGGGGGACAAAGCGGAATCCTATGTCGATCCTTTGCCGCAGGCGCTGATCCTGACCTCGATCGTCATCAGCTTCGGCGTCACGTCGTTTTTTTTCGTGCTCGCCTATAAAGCGTATCAGAAGCTAGGCACGGACGATATGGAGGAGCTGAGGGGGGACAAGGATGAATAATCTGCTCGTATTCCCCTTGCTCATTCCGTTATGCACCGGCGTTATTCTGATTTTTCTCAAAAATAAAATCATGGCCCAGCGGTGGATCAGCGCCGCGAGCATTCTGCTGAACGCCGCCGCAGCGGCCGCCATCGTCGCGCAGGTTCGAACGGACGGTATCCAGACGCTCTATATGGGGGGCTGGCTGCCGCCTTACGGCATCGTTTTCGCAGCCGACATGCTTGCCGCCCTGCTGGTGCTGACGACGGCGGCGGTCGGCGCGGCCTGCTTGTTCTATGCGTTTCGAACGATCGGCGAGCAGCGGGAGCGCCATTACTTTTATCCGTTTTTTCAATTTCTGCTGGCGGGCGTCATGGGCTCGTTTCTGACCGGCGACTTGTTCAACCTGTTCGTCTGCTTCGAGGTCATGTTGATTTCCTCCTATGCGCTGATCGTTCTGGGCGGTACGAAGCTGCAGCTGAGGGAGACCTTGAAATATATATTGATCAATATTTTGTCTTCTGCGCTCTTTGTCGCCGCCGTCGCTTACTTGTACGGGGTGACGGGCACGTTGAATATGGCCGACCTGTCGGTCCGGGTGGCGGAAGCCGGACAAGGAGGCGTACTGAACGTCATCGCCGTCCTGTTTCTCATCGTGTTTTCGCTGAAAGCCGGATTGTTCCTGTTTTTCTGGCTCCCCGGGTCGTACAGCGCCCCGCCGGCGGCGGTCACCGCGCTGTTCGGCGCGCTTTTGACCAAGGTCGGGCTGTATGCGCTCATCCGCACGTTCACGCTGATCTTCTATCAGGACCCGGGAGTCATGCAGGCATGGATCGGCGGGATGGCGGCGGCCACGATGATCCTCGGCGGGCTCGGCGCGGTCGCGTACTCCGATATCCCCCGGATCCTGAATTACAACGTGATCATCGGCGTCGGCTTCATCGCGTTCGGATTATCGGTCGGCACCAAAGACGCGCTGGACGGGGCGGTGTTTTATCTGCTGCATGATATGGCCGCCAAAGCGATGATGTTTTTTCTCGGAGGACTCATCGTCGCCGCGGCCGGCACGCACCGGCTGAAGGATATGGGCGGGATGATCGGGCGGTATCCGCTGCTCGGCTGGTTGTTTTTCGTGGTGGCCCTCGCGCTTGCCGGCGTACCGCCGCTCAGCGGTTTTCCGGGAAAGCTGCTCATAATAAGGGGCGGCCTGGACGCAGGGGCTTACGGGTTGACGGCGATCGCGCTTGCTTCGAGCCTCGTCGTCCTGTACTCCATGATGAAAATATTCATGCAGGCGTTCTGGGGAGATGAGAAGCCGGCACCGAACCGAGAACCCGTAAAGCCGGGCGGTGCGGCTTATTGGGCGCTTGCGGCGGTATCCGTGCTGGTGGCGGTGCTGGGGATCGGGTCCGAATGGGTGTACGCGTTCGTTTCGCAGGCGGGTGACGGGCTTGTCAATCCGGAGCCATACATCGAAGCGGTATTAAAGGAGTAGTGGACATGGCTGTGCAAATCCTGCTGAATCTTCTCATCGCCGTTATATGGATGCTTCTTTCTAACGATTGGTCGGCTCCCCGGTTCACTGTCGGTTTTTTGATCGGTGCTCTGTTTATCGGGGGCCTGAACCGGTTCTGGCCGCATGACTTTTATTTGAAAAAGGCGTGGGCGGTCATCAGACTGCTCGCGCTGTTCATGAAAGAGCTGCTCCTTTCCGGCCTGGCGGTCATTCGCCAGATTCTCCGTCCGCGGCTTAACGTCCGGCCAGGTATATTCGCACTTGAAACCCGGCTGCAATCGGACTGGGAGGTCACGCTGCTGGCTTGCCTGATTACCTTGACGCCGGGCACGCTGACGCTGGATGTTTCGCGCGACGGACGGATTCTGTATATCCATGCGATGGATATACAGGACGCGGCGCAGCTGTCCGAACAGATTAAAGGAAGCTTCGAAAAAGCGATTATGGAGGTGACGCGGTGATGGACTACTTGCTGAGCGCATCCCTGGTCATATTGTCGCTGGCAATTCTCGGCTGCATGTACCGCTTGCTCAAGGGGCCTTCGATGGCCGACCGGATTATGTCCCTGGACACGATCGGCGTCATGTTGCTCTCGATGACCGCCGTCCTCTCCATGCTGTTGAAGACGGCGGTCTACCTCGATATTATCCTTGTCATCGGCATTGTTACGTTTATCGGCACGACGGCGTTTGCGAGATTCATCGAAAGGGGTGACGTCATTGAACGCGGGGACTTTGGCGACGGCAGGTGAGCTGCTGATCGGCATCCTGGTGCTGATCGGAGCTTTGCTCAGCGCGCTGAGCGCATTCGGGCTCGTTCGGCTGCCGGACGTTTATTTGCGGTCGCATGCCGCGACCAAAAGCGCGACGCTCGGCGTGCTTTTGGTGCTGGGAGGCGCGTTCCTGTATTTCTGGCTGTATCTGGAGCATGCCAGCGCGAAGCTGATTCTGGGTATCGTGTTCGTATTCATGACGGCGCCGGTAGCGGGGCATTTGAATGGAAGGGCCGCCTACCGTACGGGCGTTTCCTTGTGGGGCGGGAGTGTGCAGGACGACCTTAAAGCGGTGGTGAAGCGGGAACGCGAAGGGCGATCGGGCTCGGAGACGGATTTCTGAGAAACCTCTCATTTACCTCATAATTGTTTGACTTCTCTAATCTTTCAGTTTATTATAACCGTACGCTTAGTTTTCGGCTGTTGAGCCGGAAAGCGGGGGAACCAGTTTTTTGGGGCGAGTCATTCAGGTTTTTTGAATGTAGGGTACCATCTTACCCGAGTCCGTCAGCTAACCTCGTCAGCAGTGGATGGGTCTGTTTCTTTTCAAGCTAATTTAGACATGCGGACCCTTTTATAGGGTCTTTTGCGTCTTTTTGGACCCCTGCTGGCGGAGCTGTGCTTTTTTTAACTCCTCGGCCCGGGGTTCATTTTATTTTAATAGTCGAGAGGGGGAGTTGTGTGGGGGTAATCGACATACATAACGGGCGAAGGAAATGCATTTAATCCATGTTTGACGATGCGAAAAGTAGTTATATAGCTGCTGGCATACACACAATTGTGTGTTCAGAAAATATATGGGAGAGGCTGTGGGATGGATTGAAAAAAGCTTTGCTGTTGCTGTTGGGTCTGGTGTTTGCGGCGTTGATCGCCGGTTGCGGTCAATCCAATAACGCGACGGAAGGGACGTCGGGGCCGGATACGGCTGCCGGCGGCACCGCAAGCGGAACATTGGCGGAGGCAAAAGAGAGAGGGTACATCACGGTCGGCTTCGCTAACGAGAAACCATACGCTTACAAGACGGCCGACGGGGAATTAACCGGGGAAGCGGTGGAAATCGCGCGGGTCATTCTGGCCAATCTCGGCATCGAAGAAATGAGAGGGGAGCTGACCGAATTCGGTTCCTTGATCGGGGGACTTCAGGCCAAGCGGTTCGATCTGATTACGGCGGGGATGTTTATCAACCCGAACCGCTGCGCGGCGGTGCTTTTCGCCGACCCGGAGTACAGCATCGGAGAAGCGATCGCGGTCAAGAAAGGAAATCCGTTGAACTTGAGCAGCTATGCCGGCATTGCGCAGAACAAGGATGTGAAGGTGGCCGTAATGACCGGCGCTGTGGAAATCGGCTATCTGGAAGACTCGGGTGTGCCGAAGGAGCAAATCGTTCAGGTGCCGGATCAGGCGTCGGCGATCAGCGCGCTCCAGGCGGACAGGGTGCAGGTCATTACGATGACGGGACCGGCGCTGCAGGCGATGCTGGACTCGGCGAATGACGCCGATATCGAGCGGGTCGCCGAATTCGAGCAGCCGGTGATCGGCGGCAAAAGCGTGCGCGGTTACGGGGCAACGGCGTTCCGCCAAGCGGATGCGGCCTTTCGGCAGGCGTACAATGCGGAGCTGCAGAAATTGAAGGATTCGGGCGAGCTGCTGACGATCCTGCAGCAATTCGGCTTCACCGAGCAGGAGCTTCCCGGCGACGTGACGGCTGTAGAGCTGTGCAAGGAATAAGGCATAACGATGCCGAGTTCATGGATCGACTTTCTGCCTTCTCTGCTCGAAGGGGCGAAAGTGACGGTGCAGGTGGCAGTTGCGGCTTCGGTTCTCGCCATCATCGCTTCTTTCACTGCAGGACTGTGCAAGCTTTCCAGGCTTTGGGCGGTGCGCGCCGCGACTGCCGGATACGTGGAGATTTTCAGGGGAACGTCGTTGTTGATTCAATTGTTTTGGTTATACTTCGCGCTTCCCTTTCTCGGGATTGAGCTCCCCAAAATGTGGGCGGCCATTCTGGCGGTGGGCCTTAATTTCGGAGCTTACGGCTCCGAGATCGTGCGAAGCTCGATCCTCGCCGTTCCGAAAGGACAATGGGAGGCCGCGTTGGCTCTGAACATGAAGCCATGGCAGAGGCTTGTGCATATCGTCATACCGCAAGCGTTCGTCCGGATGCTGCCGCCTTTCGGAAATTTGCTTATCGAGCTGGTCAAATCCACATCCCTTGTCTATTTCATTACGATGGCGGATTTGACTTATCAGGCTATGGTATTGAGAAACAACTATATCTCTTTCACAACCGAAATTCTTGCGCTGCTGCTTCTCATCTATTTTGTCATTTCCGCGGTCGTTGCTTTCGGCATTCGTATGCTTGAGCGGAAGATGGCGGCAGGGAGGATGTAGCGATGTGGGATTGGAGTTTGGTTGCCGACATCTTGCCGGAGCTGTTGGCCGCTTTGAGAATGACGGCAGCCGCTACGCTTGCCGGGTTTGCCGCGGCCTGTGTCGGCGGCCTTGTGCTCGCAGGCGCCGTTCGTTCCGGTTGGAAGCCTGTGTCATGGTTTGCAAAAGGATTCATCGGGTTTATTCGGAACACGCCGCTGCTTGTTCAGGTGCTGTTCCTGTATTACAGCCTGCCGGTCATGGCCGGTATATCGCTGTCTGCTTTTTCGGCCGGCGTCATCGGACTTGGCCTGCATTACAGCACTTATTTGGCCGAGGTATACCGTTCGGGGATCGAAGCGGTTCCCAAAGGGCAATGGGAAGCGGCGGTCGCATTGAACTTTCCCAAATGGCGGACATGGGGCAGCATCGTTCTGCCGCAGGCCATACCGCCGATTATTCCCGTGCTGGGCAATTACCTGATCGTCATGTTCAAGGAGACGCCGATTTTATCGGCGATCACGCTGGTCGAGCTGCTGCTCACGGCGAAAAATATCGTGTCCGATACTTACCGGGTGTTTGAACCTTATACGCTGGTCGGCCTGTTATTCCTGGCCATCAGCTATCCGGCTTCCCTGCTCGCAAGAACGCTGGAAAAAAGATTGAATCCGCAAAGAGGGAAGTGATGCCTATGCAACCCATTGTGAAATATTCGCAAGTGGCGAAAAAGTTCGGCGAGCTTGAGGTGCTCTCCGGCATTGATCTGGAAATTGATCCGGGCGAGAAGGTGGCGATGATCGGCCCGAGCGGTTCGGGCAAAACGACGCTCGGCCGCATGCTGATGACGTTGGAGGAGCCGACCGCCGGCACGATCGAATTGAATGGAGAGCTACTCTGGCATATGCGCGTGAACGGTCGGCTTGTCCGGGCCAACGAGCGGCATCTGCACCGAATGAGGGGCGATGTCGGCATGGTGTTCCAGCATTTCAACCTGTTTCCGCATATGAACGTGCTGCGCAACGTAACGGAGGGCCCGCGCAAGGTGCTCGGGTTATCGAAAGAGGAGGCGAAGGAACGGGCGGTATCCATGCTGCGCAAGGTCGGCCTGGACGACAAGCTGACGGTTTATCCGTCTCAATTGTCGGGCGGACAGAAGCAGCGCGTTGCGATTGCCCGGGCGCTGGTCATGCGGCCTAAAGTTATGGTATTCGATGAAGTGACGTCAGCCCTGGACCCTGAGCTTGTAGGCGAGGTGCTGGAGGTCATCCGGGAGATCGCCGAAGAGGGCGACATGGCGATGCTGCTGATTACCCATGAGATGGATTTCGCGAAGGAAGTCGCCGACCGCGTCATTTTCGGGGCGGAAGGGCGCATCGTGGAGCAGGGAACGCCGGAACAGATTTTCGACCATCCGCAAAGCGAGCGGCTGCAATCGTTTCTGAAGCGATTCAGGTCCGTGACGGCGAAGCACCGGAACAGGAGTGAGCGAGCACATGATTACGGAGACCGCGATTTGTTATCGAGAGCCCGGGACGGCAGACGGCATGAAGGTGTGGCAGTTGATCCGGCAAGCAGGATCGCTGGATGTTAACTCGCCCTACTGCTACATCATGCTGTGCGATTATTTCCGCCGAACCTGTGTGGTGGCGGAAGAGAACGGAGAGACGGTCGGCTTCTTGTCGGCTTACCGTGCTCCCGATCGAGAGGATACTTTATTTATCTGGCAGGTTGCCGTTGCGAACACCCATCGCGGACGCGGCCTGGGAAAAACGATGATCAAGACGGTGCTGGAGCGTGAAGCCTGCCGCGGCGTCCGTTATCTCGAGACGACCGTTACCCCTTCCAATATCGCTTCCCGCCGGATGTTTTTCGGATTGGCCGCGGAGCTGCAAACGATATGCGAGTCGGAACAAGGGTATGAGGAGCGTTTTTTTCCACAGGAGAGCCGGCATGAGCCCGAGCGGCTGTTTCGGATCGGTCCGCTTGCGTGAGGAAGAAGTTGCCGAATCGTGTTCAAAACAATTGATCGTAAATGGAGGTAACCTATGAGTAGTAAAATTATGGAAACGCCGAGTATGGAAGTGTTCGAAACCCGTGAGTCGGAAGTGAGAAGCTACTGCCGCAGCTTCGCTACGGTGTTTCAAAAGGCAAAAAATGCGAAGCTGTGGGATACGCATGGAACCGAGTACATTGATTTCTTTGCAGGGGCAGGCGCCCTGAATTACGGACATAACAATGAGGTGATTCGCTCGAAGCTGATCGACTACATGCTGCAGGACGGTGTGACGCACAGCCTGGATATGGCGACAAGCGCCAAGGAAGCTTTTTTGAATCGGTTTCATGACGTGATTCTGCAGCCGCGAGGCTGGAACTACAAGGTCATGTTTCCGGGTCCGACCGGAACCAACTCGGTGGAAAGCGCGATGAAAATCGCCCGTAAAGTGACAGGGCGTTGCACCGTCATGTGCTTCACCAATGCTTTTCACGGGATGACGCTGGGCTCGCTGTCCGTAACGGGCAATGCCTTTAAACGAAATGGTGCGGGCGTCGAGCTGGGCAGTTCCGTTTTTATGCCCTATGACGGCTATTTCGGCAGCGATGTAGATACGACCGAATATATCGGCAAGCTGCTTGATGACCCGGGGAGCGGAATACCTCTGCCGGCCGCTGTTATCGTGGAAGCGGTCCAGGGTGAGGGCGGATTGAACGCGGCTGGCACGGCATGGCTGCAAAAGTTGGAGCGTTTGTGCCGACAGAGAGGGATTTTGCTCATTCTGGACGACATCCAGATGGGCTGCGGCCGCACCGGTTCGTTTTTCAGCTTCGACGATGCCGGAATCGAGCCGGACATCGTTTGTCTGTCCAAGTCGATCGGCGGATTCGGGCTCCCGATGGCGATCACGCTGCTGAAGCCGGAGATCGATGTGTGGCAGCCGGGAGAGCACAACGGCACATTCAGGGGGAACAACCTGGGATTCGTCGCTGCAGCAGAAGCATTGTCCTACTGGGAGTCCAACAAGCTCGAATTGACGACCTTAACCCATGCACAGACGATTCGGGCCGCGTTGGAGAAGATGACAAGCAAGCACCCCGAGCTGCGGGGGCAAATTCGGGGCAAGGGCATGATTCAAGGCATTGCCTTCGACGAAGAAGGAATAGCCGAAAGGCTATGCGCGATCGTGTTCGAGAAGGGGCTGATCATGGAAACCTCAGGCCCGCGCAGCGAAGTCGCCAAGCTGATGCCGCCGCTTACGATCGAGCGTGAGACGCTGGTGCAAGGACTGGGCATTCTTGAACAAGGATTGGATCAATTGGCGGAGCTTGTCCGTCAAGAAAACAAAACGTCAAGGGAAGAGGAGTATGGTTCATGATCGTAAAGCACTTGAATGATATCGTAAACACCAAAGACGATGTCGACACGCCGACGTGGAATTCCAGGAGGCTGCTGCTGAACAAGGACAAGATGGGTTTCTCCTTGCACGATACGTTGGTCAAGGCGGGAACGGAAACGTTCATCTGGTACCGGCATCACGTTGAAGCGGTCTATTGCATCGAAGGGGAAGGGGAAATCGAGGTCGAAGGCGGCCGGACGTACCGGATTCAACCGGGCATGCTGTATGCGCTGGACGGCCATGAGAAGCATCGTCTCCGCGCAACGACCCAAATGCGGATGATCTGCGTCTTCAACCCGCCGCTTACGGGCGCCGAGGTGCATGATGACAAGGGCACTTACCCGCTGCTCGCACATTCCATGGATTAGGGAGATGGTGACACGATGAGTATCCGGTTGAGACAAAGTATGGAGGACGCGTATCCGTCCAGAATGAGCGCACGGCCTCTGATCATTCCGCGGCGCGATCCCGTTGTTTATTCCGACTGGAATCCGACGAGTCCGATCGGCAAGGAACAGTCCGATTTCTATGAGCAGAACGGGTATTTGTTTCTCGAAGGTTTTTTTGACGCAGAAGAATTGAATGAATACCGGGAGGAAGCCCGCAGCCTGCAGACGGCCTCCCGGACGGTGGAATCCGATGAAATCATACGGGAGCCGGAGAGCGAGGAAGTCCGGTCCGTGTTCGCCATCCATGAAAGCAATCCGGTATTCCAGAGGCTGTCGCGGCATCCCCGGCTCCTGGCGATCATCGAGTACATACTCGGAAGCCTGACCTACATTCACCAATCCAGAATCAATTACAAGCCGGGCTTCACCGGCAAGGAGTTCTACTGGCATTCGGATTTCGAAACCTGGCATGTGGAGGACGGCATGCCGCGAATGCGGGCGCTGAGCTGCTCCATCGCGTTGACGGACAATTATCCATATAACGGACCGTTAATGGTCGTACCCGGTTCCCATAAGCAATTTGTTTCTTGCATAGGAGAAACGCCGGAAGACCATTTCAAAGACTCTTTGAGAAAGCAGCGGTTCGGGGTTCCCGATCATGACAGCCTTACCGCTCTGGTCAAGCAAGGCGGAATCGATACGCCGGTCGGCAAGGCGGGCTCCGTCGTGCTGTTTGACTGCAATATTATGCATGGCTCCAACAGCAACATTACACCTATGCCGCGAAGCAACATATTTATCGTGTATAACAGCGTTTGCAACAAAATAGGGGAACCTTATTCCGGGCAACGACCCAGACCGGAATATATCGCGACCCGCGCAGGTTTATGATTTCCCCAACCGTTGGGTAGCCATCGTCATTATCCTGCTATTTGTATTTTGGGGCGCCTTTGCATCGGGAAATACGAAAGACGAGCACCTCCGATGATTCTTGATTGGAGGCGCTCGTCTATTTTTACGCCAAATGACGGGCTGCGGCGATCTGAACGATCAAAGCGTTAATGTGCTGATAGCATTTCATCGTATGCGGATCCTCGCCTAAGGCATTGCCGTAGTGACTGCGCATTTGCGCCAGCAATTCCTTGTAATGCCGCGCTTTTTCTTCGATGGGAAACGCGGATTGGTGCATGGTCCACGCGTTCGACAAATAATCGCTCGGTTTTTTCATTGCAAGACTTCCCTTCCCGGTTGCTTATGCTGACAGGATAGACGCTTCTATAATAGATGTAAACCATCATTCAATCTGCTGAATTATGGTTTGCATCTCCGGGGAATTGGGTATATGCCCATCGCCCCGATCATTTCCAAGCGGTGATCACAATCCCGCCCATCAGTTTGGAAAACTTGTTCATCAAGCGTTCATTTTTCATCATCATTCGTAATGCTTCCCGGTTAAGGAGCAGTTCCCGTTCGATAACCCGAAACGAATCCCGATCGATTGCCGGTTGGTCCATTGGAGCGAACCGGGACACCTTCAGCTTGCGAAACCGTGATTCCCGCACCAGCTTCAGCCATTCGGGAACGGTCCGCAGATGGCGGAGCCCATAGAACGATCGAAGCTCACGCAAACGCGAGGGCGGCAATTTTCTGGCGAGCGCCATTTCATGATCGTACAGGACTCCGCCCGGTTTCAATACCCGCCGGTACTCCCGTAAAGCCGATCCCCCCTCCGTAAAAGCCGTGACCGACTCCACCAATACCACATCGAACGCGCCGTCCGGAAACGGCATGGAAGCGGCGTCGGCCTGGATAATCCGAATGGAAGCGCCGGCCAGCCCCGCACGTTGCTTCGCTTTTTCAATCATCGATGCATTCCGGTCCATTGCCGTCACATCGCAGCCGAGACCGGCCAGGTAACAGGCGGTTCGCCCCGTCCCGCACCCCGCCTCGAGCACCTTGGTGCCGGGGGGGAGCTTGATTCGGCCAATCAGCTCTTTAGTGGCCTGAAAACCTCCGGGATGCGCGCTCCCTTCCCCGAGCAAGGCTAACAACGTAGCATAGTCCACCGCCTTCTCACCTCTCCTCCCTCGGTATCCTTCGATATTCTATGACTGCTCCGCATCGGTGAACCACCCAATTTCGCAATCGGCAGGCGATCATACAAGCGGCGGCAGGGGGACAGCCATAGACTGAAAAGTACACTTCAGGCGATGATCGCCTTACCTTAGGGAGGAGAGAGGCAATGCAACAAATTTATCCGGTTTGCCATGAGACGGTCTACCCGTGTATCGGTAAGAGGGTTTGCGCGGTGACCCTTGACGGGACGCATTATTACGGAACTGTCGCCGAAGTAAGAGACGGCAGGGTGCTGCTGACCGACTGCGCGTTCGGTGAAGGCGCCGTGACTCTCGCTGCGGGAAAAACCGCGGGGGGAAGAAAAAAAATGAACGCCAAGAAGAAGGCAAAGCTGTCAGGCTTCTATGGCGGCTACGGCTACGGCGGTTATGGGTACGGATCATATTGGCTTAGTTTGGCCCTGATCGCCTCGCTTTTCCTGCTTCCGTTTTTCTTTATCTGATTTGTCGAATAACACATGGGAACCGGCAGAGAATTCTGCCGGTTATTTGTGTGCTACCCAAACACGGCATGGAAGGGAGCGCGCGGGCTTATCCCGACAAGGGAAAAGCTCCCGTTGCAGGGAGCTTTTCGTAAGGATTCGAAGCTAAGAAGCGCTGGGCCAGACTGGCGCAGGCCGCTCCTTTTGATTACAATACGATCGCTCTTGAAATGATGACCAACAGAATGAACAGCACGAGAATAACTCCCGCACTCGTGAACACACCGCCATAACCTGCACCTGCACCGTATCCGCCGAAACCTCCGACAGCACCCATTGTTCATTGCTCCCTTCGTTTGTTTTTAACTACAACACTAACTTATGACAAAGTGAATGCAACCGTATGGACGGGTGAGGGGACATATGAAATATAGTCAGCTGTCTTTGCTGCAACGGCTCGGTTCAGGATGAAGTCGCCGTCATCCGCTCACAACGGAGGAACAATAGGCATATGCTGATGCAAACGGCAAGGAGGGGATACGATGCAGGATATCGGCATGCTATGCCAGCAATTTGCCCGGATACTCGGCGGGAAACCGGATGTCAAGAACGAGGTGTGCATGGTGGAGAAAGATCGTTCGCATATTCAAGCAACCATAATGGGAAGACCGAGCCGTTCCGGATTAACCCTGCATTCGATGTGGTCGTTCGAATCGATCGACGAGCAAGGGAGAGCATTAAACCTGGGCGAAACGGCGCTCCTTCAGGAAGAAGTCTATCCGTTCATTTGGAGCTTGCAAAGAAGCGGAATCATCATGACTGCCCTGCATAATCACTGGATATTCGAGAATCCCCGCCTGGTTTATGCGCACTATGCGTCTGTTGAACAGCCCGTTTCCTTCGCGGGAAAAGTGGCGGAAGCGTACAAGGTGCTCAAATAACCCTTGCCGCCAAGCAACGCGGGAAATCCGGGATGCCTGCCACGGCATCCCGGATTTCCCGCCTGGTGTTCTCGTTCAAGCGCGAACCGCTCTGTAAAAAGCCGGCGTTTACGGTGTGTAAATCGACGATTCGCGCGGTACGAACCGGTGCGGAATGAGGTGGCGATGCTGGTGAACCGGTTCGCCCTTAACCGCGCGAAGCAGCGTCTGGGACGCGGTGTAGCCGAGCTGGTAGATGCCGATATCGACGGAGCTGATCGGCGGCGACGTCAGCTCGGACATCGGAATGTTGTTGAAGCCGGCGATCGCCAGATCCTGCGGCACTTTGTAGCCGAGCTCCGTGACGCCTCCCAGCACGCCGAGCGCGACGACGTCGTCCATGACGACAAGCGCCGTCGGGCGGTCCGGCACGTTCATGATGAACGACATGGCTCGGTAGCCGCTTTCCTGAAGGAAGTCGCCCTCGACGATCCAGTCGGCGCGGGCTTCGAGGCCCGCTTCCTTCAGCGCGTTCCGGTAGCCGGCAAGCCGGTCCTTGGAAACGGTGAGATCCGGAGGGCCGCTGA
Organism: uncultured Paenibacillus sp.; assembly: GCF_963515335.1. Lineage (NCBI taxonomy): Bacteria > Bacillati > Bacillota > Bacilli > Caryophanales > Paenibacillaceae > Paenibacillus > uncultured Paenibacillus sp. The sequence goes on from NZ_CAUPYC010000020.1 coordinate 24,676, forward strand.
CGAAGCCGATACGGGCGTGGCCCTGGGAAATGAAATGGCGCGTCACGTCGTAAGCGGCCTGAACGTTGTTGTTGTCGACCGTCAGAATGTCGTCATGCTCTTCGTTGCGGCCGATCAGCACGAACGGAAAATCGTTCTCCTTAAGCAATCCGATCACCGGATCGCGGTCGCGGGAATAGAGCAGGATAAGCCCGTCCACGCGCCGGCCGCGGACGAGCCGGGTAACCGCTTCGACCTCCTCGCGCTCCGTCGCGCCCGTCGTCAGCATAAGATCGTATCCGGAACGGGTCGCCTGCGTCACGACGCCGCGGATCACCTCGGAGAAGAACAGGTTGAGGAACAGCTCTTCGGCCGGCCTCGGCAGCACGATTCCGATCGTGCTCGTCACCTTGGAGACGAGGCTCTTGGCCATCACGTTCGGATGATAGTTCAGCTCTTCCATAATTTCTTTTACTTTTCGCGCCGTGGCCGGACTGATTTTCGGATGTCCGGACAGAACGCGGGAGACCGTGGAAGGCGATACACCCGCTTTTTTCGCGATATCGACTATAGTTACGCTCAAGAGGTCACCTCCGATGCAAACGATTGAATTATATAGGGCGCGGGATGCGGCGGCCGCTTTTTTTACTATGTTAGCGCAATCAACCCGGTATGTAAATAAGTTTTTAAGGTACGGAAGTCCTTTGTGGGAGGATAAATACATATACCAAAAAATCAAGAAATAGTGAGGATTATTTAGATAATATAAGAAAATAAGATTTTCTTTAGTGTAAAGCCGGAAAATGGGCTAAGAATAACTTTTTACAATCGATTGCGACTATGCTTATGATAATTACCAAGAATTAAAGCGTTTTCATGAAACTGCCCTATGATTTTGTGAAGCCGGTCATCGTCGCTGTTTCATGCAAACGTTTGCGCGATCTGTCGGTTTTGGTCGTCCTGTCGGCACTGCCTGCCGCATGAAAGGGGGGGAGAAAGCTCATCTATTGTCGTTTCATCGCGATCTGACGGGGCTGCGCCCCAATATTCGGCACGTTCACCAACCTAATCCGGAAGGAGTCCGTTTCATGCACCTGATGCGTTCCAGACGTATGACCATGATTTCAGCGCTTTTGTCCGCCGCTTTGTTGTTCCAGATTCTGTCCGCCTTTGTCTTCCTCACGCCGGCCGCGTCCGCGCCGATGGAGAATCAATGGGCTGAGCAGCCCGGAGGCGCCGGCAAGTGGGTGGTTGCCGGTACGTTCACCGCGTGGGATCCATCCAACACTCAGGGCAAAATGCGGCACATCGTCGGCGGTTTGTATATCTATAACACGGTTTTGCCGGCAGGCACGCACGAATTCAAGCTGACGAAGAACGATACGTGGAACGGATTCGACAACAATGGGGGGAACTTTTCCCTGACGTTGACGGAGGAAACGCCCATTGCCATATATGTGAACGAGGAGATCAATCAGGCCAGAATTTCGGCTGCGGGCGTAACGGGGCTTCCCCAATATACCCCGGCATTAACGGACGCCAAGTGGCCCAGACTGGTCGGAAGCATACAGACGGCGCTCGGGGAAGCGGCCGAGTGGTCGCCGGGAACGTCGACGCTGTATTTCGCGGATTACAATTTCGACGGCTCGGTATATAAGCTGCAGCGCACCGTTCCGGTGGGAACTTACGAGGCGAAGGTGACGTTCGGCTCCGACTGGAGCGAAAATTACGGAACAACCGGCATGGACGGGGCCAATCTGCAGGTTGCGGGTGTTGAAGGCGGATATACGATCTTCTCGATCAATTACACGGGCGACAAGCTGCTTACGGCGGAAACCGTTCTGCCGACCGGCGGCTTTGACGGCCGGATCAAGAAGCAAAGCCTTCAGTTCGACAGCCGCAGCGTCACATTCAAGAAGCCGTTCGGCGCCGTCAAGAAAGGGATGCAGGACGTGACGTTCCGCATCGCGGCGGCGAAGGACGACGTGCAGCTTGCGCGGCTTGAGTTGAACAGCGGCGAAGGCATGGCGTCCACGTTCGATATGCGCAAGGCGACGGCGCTCGGAGACAAGGATTACTTCGAGGTTACCGTACCGAAGACGGTCTTCGCGGGTATCGGCGTTTGGGGCTATAAATTTATTCTGATCGACGGGGGAACCAAGGTCGAGTATGGCGACGACACGAACCGCGGCGGCAGCGGAACCGCCGTCGACGAAGGGGCTGTGCCTTTCGATTTGACGGTATACGATCCGGGCTTCACCACTCCGGACTGGATGAAAAATGCCGTCGTCTATCAAATTCTCCCGGACCGTTTCTTTGACGGCAGCGAAGCGAACAACCGGGCCAAGCTGAAGGACGGCTATCGCGGCTTCCGCTCGGAGAGCGACGGCATCGGCACGATTACGCCTTATCCGCTGCAATATTTCGACGGCGGCGTGGCGAACGATCCCGCCCCGGGACAGGTGAAGGGGGATTGGAGCAGCATTCCCGAGAACCCGGACCGGAGCCTGCCGGAGAACAAGCCGTATTATCCGGATTCAGAAACGGACGGCATTTGGACCAACGAATTTTACGGCGGGGACATTCAAGGAGTGCGGCAGAAGCTGGACTACCTGAAATCGATAGGCGTGACGGCGATTTATTTCAACCCGATCGCATGGGCCGCGTCCAACCATAAATACGACGCCACCGATTACAAGCATCTGGATCCGATGTTCGGCCAGCCGGTTTACAACACGCCCGGCGATCCTGCCAGCGGCCTGGATGCCGAGGCGACGCGGATCGCATCGGATCAGGTGTTCATCGAATTTGCCAACGCCGCCCGCGAGAAAGGCATCAAGCTGATTATGGACGGCGTGTTCAACCACGTCGGCGACGATTCGGTTTACTTCGACCGGTACGAGAAGTATCCGGAGATCGGTTCTTACGAGTACTGGGCGAAAGTGTACGACATTCAGAACGCAACGCCGGGCATGACGGCGGAGCAGGCCGAGGAGCGGGCGCGGGATTATTTTACAGGCCTGATCAATCCGCAGACGGGCAAGAATTACGTCTACCCGGACGATTTCAAATTCGTGAACTGGTTCACGATTAAGAATGAGCTGGTGAAAGACCGCGACGGGACGAGTGATATTTACAAATATGACGCCTGGTGGGGGTATGACTCGCTGCCGGCAATGGATGCCGTAGAGCCGCAAGCGGGCGATTCAAAAGCGCTTGCAGGCGTTCATGAATGGAACAACGTCAACTACCGGGAGGAAGTCATCGGATATGATCTGTCCGGGCTTTCGGACGGGCAGGCCGAAGAGGAAATGAAGAATACCGCATCCCAGCGCTGGAACTGGATGGGAGCAAGCGGCTGGCGGCTGGACGTCGCGCCGGACGTCTCGAGCGGCACCTGGAAAAAATTCCGCGAGGCCGTAAAGTCGCAGGAAGGCCGCGCCAACGCGAACGGGCAGCCGATCGAGGAACCGATCATCCTCGGCGAAGAGTGGGGTGTAGCGACCCGTTACCTGCTCGGCGATCAGTTCGACTCGGTCATGAATTACCGCTTCAGGGGCGCATTGCAAAGCTTCATGATCGGCGGCAACGCCGCCAATTTCAATCAGGCGCTCGAATCGATTCGGGAGGATTATCCGGAGGAAGCGTGGCGGGTCATGCTGAATCTGGTCGGCTCCCATGATACGACGCGTTCGATCACGAAGCTGGACTTCCCGAATTATGAGGAGGAGCGGACGAAAATCGCGCCTGAAGCGAGCGATGCGGCGCTGGCGGACCAGGCGCTGGTCGCGATTTTCCAAATGGGTTATCCGGGTGCGCCGACCGTCTACTACGGGGATGAAGTGGGCTTGGCGGGCACGAAGGACCCGGATTCCCGCAGGACGTTCCCATGGGAACGGGTTGCGGGCGGCGACGGCAATTACGAAGGGGTCGGACGGTATGAGAAGCTGTTCGACACATACAAAACGGCGGCCGCCGTCCGCAACGGCTATGACCTGTTCCGTACGGGCGAGATCAAGGCGGTTTATGCGGAAGGCGATGTTATCGCTTATGCCAGGAAGAGCGCATCGAAGGGCGGCCTGGTGGCGATCAACCGGAGCGGCGCGGCGCAGACGATCGAGGCGAAGACGGCCGGTTTCCTGCCGGATGGCTTGACGCTTGTCGACCGGCTCGGCGGTGCGATCACGGCGGTTACGGCAGGCGGCAAGGCAACGATTACGCTGCCGGCCAAGACAGGTGTGATGATGGTATCGGAGGAAGCGTTGAGCAGCCTGCCTTCCGTAACGAACCTTCAGGCGGAAGCCGGCAACGGCAAGGTAGACCTTGCCTGGAACGCAGTGAACGGGGCGGCGGGGTATCGCGTCTACCGGTCGCTAATCGACGGAGGCGAAGCGGAGCTGATGGGAACACCGGAGGGTTTATCCTTCACCGATTCGAACGTCACGAACGCAACGAAGTATTATTACACGGTAACCGCCTTTGCGGGAACGTCCGAGAGCGTGCCGGCCGAAACGGTGTCCGCTACGCCTTCTTTCCCGATCAGCGAGGTGTCGGCGCCTTCGGCGGCTGCAGACGTGACGTTGGGGGTTGGGTCCAAAACGGGTGAGATCACCGTCACCGTTACCGCCTATGGCCTGACGGACTCGGTTTATGCGGGACAAAGCGCGCCGAATCTGATGGGCAAGCTTTATTACTACAGCGGCAGTACACCGGAGGAGTCAGCCGCATCGGTCGACATGAAGTACAAACAGGATTCGGGGAACGCCAAGATATACAAAGCTTCCTTTGAGCCGACGGAGCAGGGCGTGTACAACTATTACGCCGCTTTCTCCACGGACAACGGCGAGACATGGACCCGTTCGGCGGCAAACCGGGTGAATGTTCTTCCGGACACAGAAGATACGACGCCTCCGGCGGCTCCGGAGCTCGCGGCCATCCTTCAGGAATCAAGCCGAGCGGCGTTGGCCTGGAGCGTGACGGACGACACGATTGCCGGTTTTGAAGTGTATCGTTCTTCATCCATTGACGCGGCCTGGAGAAAAATCGCCGTAGTGAAAAAAGACGTTATGGCGTTTACCGATTTTACGGTTAACAACGACATCCAATACAAGTACAAGGTCGCGGCATACGATCAGGCATACAACCGAACGATGTCGGGCGAGCAGTCGGTGACGCCGAAGCTGGTCATGATCGATGTGACGATGAGGCTCCAAATCCCGGATTATACGCCGGATACCGATGACATTACCATCGCGGGCGATTTCAACGGCTGGAACGTGCAGTCGACCAAGCTTGCGGTGCCGAGCGGCGCGACGAATCGCAGCGTTCTGGAGTACTCGTTCAAAATGATGGCCGGCAAGTCCATCCAATACAAGTACGCCCGCGGAAGCTGGGCGACTGAAGCTTTTGCCAGCCACAGCAGGGTACCGAACGACACTTCGGACATGGGCAACTGGGCGTACAGCTCGACGGATACGAACATGCAGCTGAAAATCGCAAACCAGGGCGGCAACAGGATGCTCGTGAACGATTATGTGCTGCGTTGGGCCGATATGCCGATGATCGTTTCGATGCCGAGAATCTCATACGGCGAGGATATCGAATATACGACGGCGGACGACCGTTTCCGGCTGAAGGCGAACGTTCCTTACGGGGTTGAATTCACGATTAACGGTCAGCCGATTGCGGACAATGCGATGGATGAGTTCGGTCAAGTCGATATCGAATCGATTCCGCTGAACCCGGGGCCGAATGCGTTCGAGCTTCGTATCGAACCGACGCAGGAGACGCTCAATCTGCCGTGGTATACCGACAAGGGGCGTGCCGGACAGGCGACGAAGACGCTGAAACTTAAGATCACGCGCACCTCCGGCGCGGGCAATCCGCCGGAACCGGGGCCCGGCCCGGGAGCGGGTAATCCGCCGGAACCGGGGGCCGGCCCGGGAGCGGGTAATCCGCCGGAACCGGGGGCCGGCCTGGGAGCGGGTAATCCGCCGGAACCGGGGCTCGGCTCGGGTAACGGTGCCGCCCCAAGCGCTCCGACTGACCGGCCGGCGCCGTCCCGGACGGTGAATGAAGCCGCTCTAGAAGCAGCGCCGAAAGCAGGGGGGGCAGTGACCGTCGAAATCGCCGACGGCGCGCAGCAGGTATTGCTGCCGCTCCGGGCGGCGGAAATTGTCAACGAAGGCAAGCTGGTGCTGAAGCAAAGCAAGCTGGATATCGAAATCCCGGCCGAGGTGCTGAAAGCGCTGCAAAGTCTGGCGGAGGGAGAAGCGGCGGGCGGCATGCAGATCTCATTGGAGATGAAGCCTGCGGATACAGCAGCAGCGCAAGCGACAATCGGACAGGTTGCGGGAACGGCCGGCGGCGTACGGGCGCTCAGCCAAGTATATGAGTTCCGCCTGTCCGTTGTCGGGTCGGATGCTTCCCGGAAATTCCTTACCGCCTTCGAGCAGCCGATTACGCTGACCTTTGACGTCGACGGAGAAGCGGATCGGGACATCAGCGGCGTCTATTTCATCGGAGATGACGGGAAGCTTGAGTACGCGGGAGGCGACTGGAACGGAAGCGAGGTATCCGCGAAGGTCCGCCACTTCAGCAAATATGCGGTGCTTCGGGTTGTCAAGACGTTCACGGACGTCGGCCCTTCGCACTGGGCGCTCCGGGCGGTCCGGGCGCTGGCTGCCAAGCAAGTGGTGAAAGGCATGGAGAACGAACAGTTCATTCCGTCCCGGAGCATGGCCCGGGCCGAGTTCACCGCGATGCTGGTTCGTGCGCTTCGTCTGCCAACCGGCGAAGAGACAGCCGTGCCGTTCGGAGACGTTCCGGCTGATACCTGGTATGCCGGCGACGTTGCGGCCGCTTATGCCGCAGGTATTGTAAACGGCAAGAGCAGCAGCGCCTTTGAGCCGAATGCCGCGATGACACGATCGGAAATGGCCGTTATGCTCATGAGGGCCTACAGACATTCGACTGTTGCGGACAAGGCGGCGAACCGTTTGAGCGTGGCGTTCCGGGATACTGCCGGCCTCCGTCCATGGGCGGCCGAAGCGATTGCGGACGCGGCCGGATCAGGCCTTCTCAAAGGCCGTTCGGATCATACATTCGAACCGGCGGCTCTGGTGACCCGCGCCGAGGGCGCTCAGGCGATATACAATTTATTGTCGAAACTATAAGGCTAAAGACGGTAAGCCGCCACAACGTATGAACGCCATCCGCGGTCTGCCGCGGGATGGCGTTTTTTGTCGCCTTTAGGCGGCTGCCGTTTGCCCCGCGTGCGGAAGGAAGGTAAAATCAGGGTAAGGCTGCCGGCAGGCAGGGGAAGGGCGGATGAGCGTTGGAACTGATGGAAGCGATCAAAGGACGCCGGTCAATCGGGCGGGTGAAGGCCGATCCGATCCCGCGCGAGACGATCGAGCAAATATTGGAAGCGGGCAACTGGGCGCCGAGCCACCATGCCACCGAGCCTTGGCGGTTCATCGTCATGACGGGCGGCGGCAGGGACGTGCTGGCGCAAGCGTACGGAGACATCGCGGCAGAGCAGGCGGAAGTATCGGACGAAGCGGCGATGGCGGAGCTCAAAGCCAAGCATGGGGCAAAAGCGTACCGTTCGCCGGTCGTGATCGCCGTTGCGGTCAAGCCGTCGGACAACCCGAGAGTGGTGCGGATCGAGGAATTCGCCGCGGCCCACGCCGCCGTACAGAATATGCTGCTAATGGCTCATGCGCTCGGCCTTGGCGCCATCTGGCGGTCGGGCGAACCGCTGTATCATGCCCGGATGAAAGAGGCGCTCGGCCTGGAGGAGAACGAGTGGCCGGTCGGGCTTGTGTATGCGGGCGTGCCGGACATGCCGGCGCCTGCCGGCAGGCGGAGGCGGGCCGCAGATAAAACGGTCTGGCTCGACGGCACGGATTCGAATAAGTAATTCTCGATAAGGGCGGGAGGCTTCATCGGGCTGCGTCGGCAGCCGGTGAGACCTGCCGCCCTTCGACATTTTTTCCGATTGACAAAACGATGGTTTGCATGCGAAAATGTACGCGCGTACATATAATGCGATTCAAGGTGGTTTCGGCAGACAAAAATGGCTACACGCAAAGAGGTTGCGGACATGGCCGGCGTGTCCGAGGCAACGGTCTCGAGAGTGATGAACGGCGTCGGCCCGATTCGCGAGTCGACGCGGCAGCGGGTGCTTGAAGCGGCCCAAAAGCTGAATTACCATATGAATGCCATCGCTTCGAGCTTCGCCCGCGGCCGAAGCGGCAATCTCGGTGTCGTGATTCCGCATGTGCCGAAGGTGCGTCTTTTCTCCACCTATTATTTCTCGGAGATGATGAGCGGCATCGGCGAAGCGGCCCGCGCGCACGGCTGCGGCCTGCTGCTGCTGTATCGGGATCCGGCGGAGCCGTACGACTACGTGTCGCTGTTCCGGACCCAACGCATCGACGGCTGTCTCGTGCTCGGCGCCAGCTCGCTGCCGTCCGAAACGGCCGGCATTGCGGCTATGGCGGAGGAGGGGCTGCCGTTCTGCCTGATCGACCAGAGCTTCGACGATCCGCGTGCCAGCACCGTTGTCGCGGCTCACAAGACGGGAAGCTATCTCGCGGTTAAACACCTTATTGAAAGCGGTTGCCGGCGAATCGGCTTCCTTAACGGGTCCCCCCACTACTCCACCAGCGCCGACCGGCTTGCGGGGTATATCCAGGCGCTGAAGGAATCGGGACTAGGCTTCGATCCGCGGCTGCTGTATGAGGGAAATTACAGCATGACAAGCGGCCGGGCGGCTGCCGCGGCGGTGTATGCGGACAGGGAAAAGCTGGACGCGATATTCGCCGCCAACGACCGGATGGCGATCGGACTGCTGCAAGGGCTGCGCGAGAAAGGGTGCCGGGCGCCGGCCGACATCCCCATCGTCGGCTATGACGATTCCGACGCGTCACGTATGTCGGACCCGCCGCTGACGACGGTGAAGGTGCCTTTTTATGAGATGGGCTTGACGGCGGCGGACATGCTGCTGGAACGGATTCCCGACTGGTCGGGCGAGGCGTCCGTTTTCCGCAGGACGATGCCGACCGAGCTGGTAATCAGGAAATCATCGGCAAGATAACCATTTTATCGGGAGGGTTAAGAGATGAAGCTGAATGTCGGTATGGTCGGTTACAAGTTTATGGGGAAGGCGCACAGCCAGGCGTACAGGGATGCGCCGATGTTTTTTCCCGATGCGCCGACGCCTGTGATGAAGGCGATCTGCGGCCGCGATCCGGTAGGACTCGCCCAAGCGGCGGCGCAATTCGGCTGGGAATCGACGGAGACGGATTGGCGGGCGCTTGTGGCCCGGGACGATATCGATCTGATCGATATCAACGCGCCGTCCAACGTGCATAAGGAGATCGCGCTCGCCGCGGCCAAGGCCGGCAAGCATTTATTCTGCGAGAAGCCGCTTGCGCTGACGCTCTCCGATTCGCGCGAGATGCTGGAGGCTGCGGAAGCGGCCGGCGTCAAGCATATGGTCGGCTTCAATTACCGGTTCGCGCCGGCCGTGCAGCTGGCGAAGAAGCTCGTCGAGGAAGGGCGGCTAGGCCGCATTTACCACTATCGCGCCTGGTTTCTGCAGGACTGGATCGTCGATCCCGATTTTCCGCTGGTGTGGAGACTGGACAAAAATATCGCCGGCTCCGGCTCGCACGGCGACCTCGGCGCGCATCTGATCGATCTCGCGCATTTCCTCATCGGCGGCATGAAAGAGGTCATCGGCATGAGCGAGACGTTCATCAAGGAGCGTCCGATGCCGTCTTCCATGACCGGTCTAAGCGGCAAAGGCAGCGCGGACGCCCCGAAGGGGCCCGTTACGGTCGATGACGCTACGCTATTCCTGGCGCGCTTCGCGAACGGCGCGCTCGGCAGCTTCGAGGCGACGCGCTACGCATCGGGCCACCGGTGCACGAATGCGTTCGAGATCAACGGCAGCAAGGGCAGCGTCAAATTCGATTTCGAGCGAATGAACGAGCTGCAGGTTTATTTGGGCGATGACGCCGAAGATGTGCAGGGCTTCCGCAGGGTGCTTGCGACCGATCCGGCGCATGCCTACATGAATGCCTGGTGGCCGGCCGGCCATACGATCGGCTATGGCCAGACGTTCACGCATGAGGTAGTGGAACTGCTTCATGCGATCGCCGCAGACCGCCAGCCGGTGCCGAACTTCCGTGACGGGGTTGCGTGCCAGGCTGTGCTCGAAGCGGTGGAGCGGTCGATCGAGGAGCGGCGCTGGGTCGGAATCGAAGAGATGTAACCTTGGTCCGCCGAAGGGCTGAATGCGTGTAAAGACAGGGAGTGATGACCATGAGTAAAGCGTTGATCGTATGGGGCGGCTGGAACGGGCATGAGCCCGAGCGGGTCGCGGACCATTTTCGCGGGATGCTGGAGCGGGACGGCTTTGAAGTCGAGGTATCGGATTCGCTGGAGTCGTTTGCCGATGCGGAGAAGCTTCTCGGGCTGGACCTGATCGTGCCGGTCTGGACGATGGGACGAATTGAGCAAAAGCTGGTCGACAACGTATCGGCGGCGGTTCAGAGCGGCGTGGGATTGGCCGGCTGCCACGGCGGCATGTGCGACGCGTTCCGCGAGAACGTGGATTGGCAATTCATGACCGGCGGGCAATGGGTGGCCCATCCGGGGAACGACGGCGTCGAGTATGTCGTGAACGTCAAGCACAGCTCCAGCCCGCTGGTGGCGGGGATTGAGGACTTCGGCGTCAAGTCGGAGCAATATTATTTGCACGTCGACCCGGCGGTCGAGGTGCTGGCGACGACGCGGTTTCCCGTCGTGGAGGGACCGCATTCGCCCAACGGGCCCGTCGATATGCCGGTCGTATGGACGAAGCGCTGGGGAGTCGGCCGCGTCTACTACAATTCGCTCGGCCATGTGGCCGACATCGTGCGGATGCCTGTCGTAACCGAATTGATGCGCCGCGGCTTTCTGTGGGCTGCGGAAGGCAAGCACGAGGCAGGGAAGGCCGGGACGGGGCGTCGCGAAGCCTATTCGGGTATGGCTGATAATCAGCTTTAGAGCTGGAAGACGAAGGAGAGAAGCAGCGTGGATAGAGTGAAAGTTGGCATCATCGGCACAGGCAACATCAGCGGCATTTATTTTCAGAACGGCGGCCGCTTCGAGTCGATGGAAATCGTCGCATGCGCCGATCTCGATGTGGAGCGGGCGAAGGCCAAGGCCGCCAAACACGGCGTACGCGGCTGCTCGGTGGAGGAGCTGCTAGCCGATCCGGAGATCGAAATGGTCATTAATCTGACGATCCCGGCGGCGCATGCTCCCGTATGCATCCAGGCGCTTGAAGCGGGCAAGCACGTATACGTGGAGAAGCCGCTGTCCGTCACGCGCGAGGACGCATCGCGCATGCTGGATATTGCGCGGAGCAAGGGATTGCTCGTCGGCTGTGCGCCGGACACGTTTCTGGGCGCCGGCATCCAGACGTGCATCAAGCTGATCGAAGACGGCGCGATCGGCACGCCGATCGGGGCAACCGCCTTCATGATGAGCGGCGGTACCGAGATGTGGCATCCGGCGCCGGAATTTTTCTACAAGACGGGCGGCGGCCCGATGTTCGATATGGGGCCTTATTATTTGACGGCATTAATCGCCATGCTCGGGCCGATCAGCCGGGTTACCGGATCGGCCCGCATCTCCTATCCGGAGCGGTTGATTACAAGCGAGCCGCTGAAGGGGCAGCGGATAACGGTGGACGTGCCGACGCATGTCGCCGGCATCATCGACTTCGCGTCCGGTCCGATCGGCACGATTCTGACCAGCTTTGACGTGAAGGGCGGTTCCGTGCTCCCGCGCATTGAAGTATACGGCAGCGAGGGAACGCTGGTCGTGCCCGATCCGAACATGTTCAGCGGCGAAATCCGGCTGTCGCGCGCCGGCTCCAGGGAGTGGGCCGATATCGCGCTGACGCATGCCAATGCAGAGAATGCGCGGGGCATCGGCGCGGCCGATATGGCCAAGGCGATCCGCACCGGGCGAAGCTACCGCGCCGCCGGGGAGCTGGCCTATCACGTGCTGGAGACGATGCACGGTTTTCACGACGCGTCCGAGCAAGGCCGGCATTACACGATGCGCAGCACCTGCGCGAAGCCGGCGCCGCTTCCGGCGGGCCTGGCGGACTATGAGCTGGATTAATATGCTCAATGTAAATTCGGCTGCATCACGCTGGGCAGTCCGAAAACCATAGGAACAGACGAAAGGAGCCGTTTTTTGCGCGGCTCCTTTCCTATTCCCCGGCGTTTTTGATTTTGTCTTTTACCGCTCGGTGAGTAACCTCGTAATTCCCTATATCGTTTGTTGGTTGTCCATGATTTCGACATGGGTTTACTGAAATCCTATTGAAATTCGACATAAATTCAGGAAACATATTGATTAATAGGGAGATTTGTCCTATAATTCAGGTAGTTCCAGAAACTTATGAAAAAGGCAAAATTCCCGAAAGGGAATGACGCAAAGCCATGGGTCTAAAGCCTCGTTGACAGCGGGGCCACTGATTGCCAGGTTGCCAACGGTCTCGACAACAAGCGCGTTTTGTCATTTTTCATCTAGTAAACCCTGGGCAAAGCTATGGCTTTTGCACGGGGTTTTATTTTTTGCCAATCATGAAGGAGCAGCCACAAAGCTTGCTCGCTCGCTCGGCTATGTCAGGTCAATCTACTTGGGGATGCGGAGGGGATTCACGGATGTCGGTTTGGAAAAAGAAAGTTTCAAAGCTTCTGGTTTTATCGCTGTTTTTGCAACTTATGGTTCCGATAGGGTTCGCATCGTTTGAGTTCGCTGCGCCGGTCTATGGAGAAACCGGTGTCACAGATTCTGTCTACGGGGATACGACGGTTCCAGCTGCCACTTACGGTCAAGGCCGCGGATTGAGAGCGGAATACTTCAACAGCCTGGATTTTACCGACCGAAAAATCATTCGCCTGGACGATCAGGTCAGTTTCGATTGGGGAGGAAATTCTCCCGACCCGGGCTTGGACAGGGATGCGTTCACCGTTCGGTGGAGCGGCAAAGCGGAGCCGCGATACTCCGAGCTCTACACCTTCTACGTGGAAGCGCATGGCGGCGTCCGCTTGTGGGTGAACCAGCAATTGCTAGTCGACCGATGGGACGGAAACGGCATGACCAAAGAGAGCGGAGCGATTCCGTTGACGGCCGGGAATTCCTACGATTTGCAGTTGGAGTACAAGGAGGACCAGGGGGCTGCCAACGCCAAGCTTCTGTGGTCCAGCGCGAGTCAGCCGAAGGAAGTCATACCGAAAAGCCAGCTGAACCCTCCGTTCATTCCGGGCGTTCCGGCGAACATGCAGCTTGCGTCGACCAGTTATACGGTGACGATCGGATGGGATCCGGTGGAAGGGGCAACCGGGTACGATCTGGAGGCGGACGGCCAGGTGATCGATATGGGGTCAAATACGACCTATACGCATTCGAACTTGGCGGCCAATACGGAGCATTCTTACCGTATCAGGGCGAAAGTGCCGGAAATCGAGGGTGACTGGAGCAATCTTCAGGCGATCCGTACGAAAGTTGCCGTACCGGCCAATTTCGCCGCGACGGTTTCGGACGAGAGCATCGTTCTGACTTGGGACGCGGCGGCCGGAGCGACGGGCTATGACATCGAGGCGGACGGCAGCCTGATCGATAACGGCGCCGAAACCGCCTATACGCATACCGGACTGATGCCGAATACACAGCATTCTTACCGAATCAGGGCGAGGAACGGCGGAGGTGCCGGAGACTGGAGCGCCATCTTGCAGAAGACGATTCTGCCCGAGGCTCCGACCAATATCCGGGCAAGCGCAACAAGCCGCAGCATAACACTGAACTGGGACGGGGTTCCGAATGCAACGGGCTATGACGTGGAAGCGGACGGGACGGTTCTGGACAATGGCATGAACACAGCGTTTACGCATAGCGATTTGGCGCCCAACACCTCGCACGCCTACCGCGTCAGGGCGAGAACGGCGGACGGCCCGAGAGCGTGGAGCGTCTTCATCAGCAAATCCACGTTGCCTGAGGCCGGTCGCGGCATCGGACTGAAAGGGGAATATTTTGACGAGGAAAATTTGTCGGCTTTGAAAGAAACACGGATTGACCAAACGGTTGAATTTGACTGGAGAAATGGCGCTCCGGCGGCAGGAATCGACCCGGATCAATTTTCCGCAAGATGGACCGGGCAGATCGAGCCTCTGTTTTCCGAAACGTATACGATTTATGTGGAAGCGCACGGCGGCGTCAGGCTTTGGGTGGACAATCGGCTGCTGATCGACGACTGGGAGCGGCGCAACATGATCTATCGGCAAGGGACCATCGCCCTTGAAGCCGGCAGACGCTACGACATTCAATTGGAATACAGGGAAACGAACGGAACGTCGCGCATCAAGCTGCTTTGGGAGAGCGCCTCGCAAGGAAAATCCGTGATTCCCCCGTCCTTGCTGTACCCGATTGGAGTGCCTGGGATTGAGGCGGCCGGATCATCGGAGACGTCGGTTACCCTCCGGTGGGGAGCGGTCAGCTATGCGGAAGGTTACGAGGTCGAAGCCGACGGAGTGGTGGTCGATAACGGATCGGGCACAACCTTTGTCCATGACGGACTTGTTCCCGGGACGCTCCACACGTATCGCGTCAGGGCCAAGAACGGCATCGTTGTCGGGGAATGGAGTTCATCGGCGACCGTGGCGACCAAGCTCGGGACGACAACCATACAGGAGATGGCGGCGACGGAAACGGCCATATCCGTCTCGTGGGCGCCGGTTCCGGGAGCGACCGGTTACGATATCGAAACGGACGGAGTCATCGTGGATGCGGGAGAATCGCCGAATTACGTGCACGTATCGCTATTGTCAGGGACGGAACACAGCTACCGGGTGAGGGCGAAGACGGCAGCGGTCACCGGCGCTTGGTCGCCATTGGCGCGAAAGTGGACGCTGCCGGATATCCCGACCGGGATACGAACATCCGCGACAAGCACTTCGATATCGATTCAATGGGAAGCGGTAAGGGGCGCCGAAGGATACGAGCTCGACATCTATAACACCGTCGAAGATAACGGGAACTCGCTGCAGTACACCGAGGCCGGATTAAATTCGAACACCCAGCGGGCGTACCGGATTCGCGCCGTTAACGCAAGCGGGGCCGGCAAATGGACCGCCATCATCGCCAAATCGACTTTGTCGGGTGTGCCCGCAGGTTTCACCGCGACCGCTTCGGACACGGACGTTGCGTTGACCTGGGATGCCGTTGCAGGAGCAACCGGTTATGACCTGGAAGCAGACGGTGTCTTGATCGAGAAGCTGACCCAACCGACTTTTGTTCATACGGGACTTTTGCCCAATACTGCCCACACCTACCGGGTGAGAACGGTCAACGCCCAAGGAGCGAGCGCGTGGAGCTCTGCAATTAAGGTTATGACGCTGCCGTCCGTGCCTGGACAACTCCAGGCGGACGTTAGCGCCGACCGCATCGTTCTGACCTGGTCCGAGGTAAGCGGGGCGACAGGGTATGATGTGGAAGCGGACGGGGCCGTTCTGGATAACGGTGCGGACACGACTTACGTCCATACCGGCTTAAGTCCGAATTCGGAGCATATCTACCGGGTGAGGGCGAAGAACGGAGCGGTCATCGGACAATGGAGCGCAGAGTTAACCAAGATAACGCCTTCCGATATTCCGGGCAACCTGCAGGCTTCAGTCTCCAGCACGGAGATTACGGTATCCTGGGATCCGGTCATCGGCGCAACCGGATATGATTTGGAAGTCGATGGGGAACTGAAGGATAACGGCTTAAACACAACCTTCGTGCACCGCGGATTGCAACCTTCCACCGAGCATAGCTACAGAGTCCGTGCAAGAAATCGCGCGGGAGCCGGGGAGTGGAGCGCGGCTGTAACGAAATCGACCGGCCTGGACAAACCGCAGCCTGTCATCGAGGCCGTGACGGCTGCTTCGATAACCGTATCCTGGAATGCCGTTCCGGGCGCGACAGAATATGACCTGATGGTGGATGGAGAACTGATTGACGTCGGCTCCGTCACGAGTTATTCGCACATCGGGCTTGCTCCGAATTCATGGCACGCTTACCGCGTCAGAGCCAAGAACGGAGCGGTCGCCGGCGATTGGAGCAGCGCCATTACGAAAGCGACTTCGCTCGGCATTCCGAAGATTATCCGGCTCGACGCCGCCAGCTCGCAAATTACCGTGGCATGGGAAGAAGTGGCCGGAGCGGCCGGTTATGAGGTGGAAGTGGACTCGAGCATTGTTGATGTCGGCCCGGAAACGCGGTACGTGCATCAGGGCCTGAAACCGGGTACTCCTCATACGTATCGCGTCCGGGCCAGGATCGGCAGCGAGGTCGGCGAATGGAGCGGGTGGAGCGCCCTTGCGACGAAATCGACAACTCCCGAGAAGCCGGCAAATTTAGCGGCGACGGCTGCGACCGCCTCCATCACTCTGCAATGGGGGGCGGTCGCCGGAAGCCTAAGCTATGATGTCGAGGTCGACGGGCAGATCGTAAGCGTGATTACCGGAACCGGCTATACGCATCAAGGCCTGAAACCGAATACGATGCATATTTACCGGGTGCGGGCTGTGAACGGGAACGGTGCAAGCGAATGGTCGGATCCATTGAAGCAACGGACGACTCCCGAACTGACGGTGAACGCCGGACAGGACACGATTTTCAACTTCGTCGTCGTGGTGCCCAAGAAACCGGACGGTTTGAGGAGAAGAATGATTGTTGCCTATAACCCGGAAGAGCTTGAGGTTCTGGATTTAAGCGCGGCTACGCCGGAGATGGAGCTTGCGGCGGGGCCGATTCCGGGCACGAACATGACCGTCATCGAGTTCGCCGGCGGCCGAATCGTTTACGACGTGATCAATGCCGATAAGACGATCATGAATACGATCAAGTTCCAGGCGAAATCCAACGAATACTCGAAGATCACTTACACCGTTGAGTAAAAAATCCAATTACGGAGCGTGTTCGTTTATGTCAAGGCCGGTCATGTCATTTTTGATGGCGCTAGCGGTTTTCTTTATTGCCGTATTACCTCCGACAAGCGCGGAACAAGGAACGGGATTTTCCGATGTTTCCCGAGAGCACTGGGCGTTCGACGCGATAACATGGGGAGTCGGGAAAAAGGTGCTGGACGGATTTTCGGATGGAACGTTTGCTCCTGAGAAGCCGGTTACGGAAGCGGAATTTTTAAAGATTCTCATTTCATCCTACGAATCTTTGTCCGGCAAGGGAGGAAGCTGGTACGACAAATACTATGCCTATGCCTATGAAAAAAATTGGTTTGTAAAAGGATTATCCGATAAAACGGCGGCAAATAAACCGATTCTTCGGAAAAACGTGGCGATCATTCTGTCCTCTGCCTTGGGCGCTTATTATCCGGATGACAGTGCCCGATCGGTGGAATCGTCCATCACGGATCTCTATAGTCGAGGGTTATCCAGCGGAAAGACGGATCAAACGATCAAGGGATTCATGCCCGGCGATTCGTTGACAAGGGCGGAAGCCGTCCAGTTTGTCTACCGTTTTGTGAACAAGTCCGGCCTGACCTCATTGAAGGCGGTTGTTTCAAATGACGATTGGGGAGCGTTGAAAAACGTAACGTTTGCAGACCAAAAGGGTATTCTGGCCAAGCATGAGCTATTTGCCAAGAAGCTCGGTCTTCAGATGAAAACCTACCAGCAGTCGGGCAGGACGTTTATTCAACTTGTCTCGAATCACGATTCATCCAATCAAACGGCCAAGGATTCGTTTCTTTACTCCTCCTCCTATCAAATAGCCGATGACGGCACGCTCACTTGGGATTTGATCACGAACGTTGACGTTGCGGACCCGGAGGTCGCATACGAGCTGCTCGCCAGCATGTTTTCCTATGACACAGCTTCAGCGACAAGATCAATCAAAACCTTGCCGGGTATGCGAAAGAAAAAGGATATCAAATCGACGGGCGGATACGCGCAAGCTTCGGGAATCTGGAAATCGTCGCGTCATACGACAAAGAATCGAACAACTATTACATTTCCTCTACATTGCCGATGTGAAGGGGGCGAGGTGACCGAACATGACCAAGGGCAGAGGACAACGAATAGGGCTTGCAGCAGCGTTTTTCCTTTTATTCATGGTGGGGATATTCCGGCAACCGCAGACCGCGTTTGCGGCGCTGACTGCAAATGTGACAGACAACAGCACGGTTCAGTTGGATTGGGCGGGCACCGGAAGCGGGCCCTATGTTCTATACCGGGGTGGAACCCAGATCTACAGCGGGTCCGACACCCGCTACATCGATAGCGCACTTCGCTATAGCACCGGCTACAATTATACGTTGAACTATCAAAATTACGAACAAATCGGGGGCGGATATTACCGAACAAGAAGTGTTTGGGGCATCGTCAGAAACGGATATAGTTATACACGGGAAGAATGGCAGATCGTCGAACCCGGACATTATGAACGAACAGAGATTCAGGAGTCTTGGTGTGTCGGAAGATCGGACAGCGGCATTACGTACGAGCATAAGACTCCTTGCGTAAAAGATGAAAACGAAACGACCCGCCTCATCACCAGGTTGGTCTGGGTTCCGGATCGGTACGGGTATGTCACGGTAACCTACTATGTACCGCCTGAATACGGCTGGATCAATGAAACCTATTGGGTTTCGCCGGAATACGGGTATGTGACGAGGACGACATCCGTAACCAGCGGCCCGGTGATGGGAACTTCGCCCGGCTTGGCGATTCTCTCTCCGACGAACGGCCAATGGCTGGCCGATTCCTTCGTTCCCAGAATATCGGTATCCGATCGGGACGGCGACACCTTGACAAGCACGTATACCATCGATGGGGAATCGGCCGTCAGGGAAAGCAGGACCATATCCAATACGGCTACAGCGCAGGAGGTCGCTTTCAGCCGTTTGAGTGTGGACGGATTATCCGAAGGAAGGCATATCCTGAAAGTTGCCGTTACGGACAATTACTACAATCCCGTCGTCCAAACCGTTGAATTCTATGTCGATAAATCGGGTCCGGTGATCGGAAACATTCAAAGCTCGTCGACATACGGCAATATTACGGTGGCCGGATCGGCAACGGACAGCGGCGTCGGTTTGGCGGAAACGCCTTACCGCTATACGATTGGAAACAGCAGAAGCGAATGGACCGCCAATCCCTATACGTTTTATCAGTTGTCCCCGGATACGGCATATCCGGTAACCGTTGAGGCAAGGGACAAGCTTGAACGTATTTCGGCAAAGCAGCAGGTTGTGTATACGAAGGCGCAGACTCCCGCGGTCAGCGTCATCCAGTCTGCGGAATCAACGCTGGGGATCAAGATCGGCGACAGTAATCCTTCCGCTACCCGCTATCAGATAAAAGTTGGAAACCAATACATAGACGCAGCCGGAAACCTCACGGCAAGCCCGGTCCCGATCACCCTGATCAACAAACAAACCACGGTGAACGGGCTGATCGCGGGTACAACTTACAATCTTCAGGCATCGGCGATCAATCAGGAAGGGACGGCAACCAATTGGAGCGGGGTCGTAGCGGGAACAACCCTTGCCTATCCTCCAGCGAACATCGCGGCAACGAGAACCCAAACCTCGATCACATTGAACTGGCCTGCAGTTAGCGGGGCTTCGGCATATGACGTCGAAGCGGACGGCATCGTCATCGCGAACGGAACGGCAGTAAGCTATACGCATACGGGCTTGTCCCCCGACACGCGTCATACGTACCGGGTACGAACCGTAAACGCCGGGGGCATCGGCAAATGGAGTGCAGAACGGCAGGTCTTCACCCTGCCGAATCCTCCGGAAACGCCAACCGATATTGTGCCCGCCTACGAGCAGACGTACGTAACCTTGAACTGGAATGCCGCGGCAAGAGCGGAGAGCTATGAGGTTGAAGCGGACGGCAAGGTCATGGATGCCGGAAGCGGGACGACCTTCACGCATTCCGGATTGCAGCCGGAGACCCCGCATGTATACCGGGTCAGGGCCAAAAATATAGGAGGCATCAGCGGTTGGAGCGAGCCGATCACGGTCACGACATGGCCTGATCCGCCGCCGACTCCGGAGAACGTAGCCGCGCAGCCCTCGATTCGCTCGGTTACCGTTACATGGGACGCCGCGGAAAGAGCGACCGGGTACGAGATCGAAGCGGACGGATTCCTTATCGATACCGGCAATCAGACGCAATACACGGATAATGGGCTGGAGCCGGTGACCGGCCATACGTACCGGGTTCGCGCCAAGAACATCGGCGGGAAGAGCGCCTGGAGCCCCCCGATTGATATTATGACACACCCGGAAATCCCGACGGCGCCGACCAACCTGATGGCCACATCGGAACAAAGCTCGATCACGGTCACCTGGTACAAGGTGCCGTATACGGACAGCTATGACGTCGAGATCGACGGCGCCAACATAGTGAACGTGACCGACAACCAATTCGTGCATCCTGACCTGGGTCCGGACAGCCGCCATACGTACAGGGTGCGGGCAAAGAATATCAGCGGAGACAGCGAGTGGAGCAGTCCGGTCACGATGGCTACGTTGCCGAGCGGCCCAAATTCGGCCTTATCGCTGACCAACATCGCGGCAATCGTCACAAATACGTTCATTACCATCTCTTGGGACACAGTGGCGCCGAACGCCCAATATGACGTCGAAGTCGACGGGGTGATGATGGATAACGGCAGCAACACGATCTACAACCATACGGGCCTTGCGGCGGGCGAGTTCCATACCTATCGAATCCGGGTCAAAGACCAGGAGCGCATCGGCGATTGGGTGGCGGTTCTTTCCTTGTCGACGCTGCCGGACCCGCCGGATGCGCCAACCAACATCCAGGCCTTCCCGACGACCAACTCGATCGAACTGCGCTGGGAGAAGGTGGACGGGGCAACCGGATACGATCTCGAGATCGACGGAAAGACGGTCAGCGTCGGGGCCGAAGCGACCTATCTGCATCCGGATCTGGCCCCGGGCACCGCGTATACGTACCGTGTCCGCGCCAAGAACGTCACGGGCGTGACGGCTTGGAGCCCCTCGATCGTGCAGAGTACGAACAGCCCGTCGTATCTCGTCAACGGAACAAGAGGAGCCGAGTTCGACTTATCGCTGTTCGCCTATAACGTTCAGGATTTCAGCGAACTGACGTATGTCGTAACGTATAACCCGAATGAAATGGACGTCGTCGACCTGTATCAATTCACGCCTCAAGCGGATGTGAGCGGAGGTAAAATTCCGGGTTCGCCGCTCGAAGCCGCCTACACCCCTGGCCGTATCACCTTCAAGGCAAATCGGAACGTCGTGCCGGGAACGTCCTGGTCGGGGGAGATCGCGTCGGTCGTGTTCAAGTCCAAAGTGACCGGACAAATGACGATTGACGCGTTCGTCGAATAATCCAATAGACAGCAGGGGTTGATCGAATGGAACTGATGTTCAAGAAGCATTCCAAATGGGTTGCCCTGGCCGTCGGCATCGCCATCCTTGCACAGACGTTTGCGTTTGTCCTGAATGGCAAGGCAAGCCGGGGCAAGGCCGCCGTTCCCGAAGCCCGGGAGGATGCCGCGATCGCCGCGGATATTTCCAATATGACCGGGGTCAAGGCGGAAGACATCTTGAAGCTCAAACAATCGGGATTTACCTGGAACGAAGTGCTGGGAAAACTGAAGAAAAACGGCAACGATAACCGGGCGGATCGGGAAAAACGGAGCGAGCTGCTCGCCGGAGCGGGGATGGAAGAGACGATTTCCCAATTGCAGAAGAAAGGTTTCTCAGAGGAAGACATTCTGGAAGCCAAGATGGCGGCGGAGAGACTTCAGTTCCAGTTGCAAGAAATGGCGAACGATCGCGCTGCTCGGCCGGAAATCCCCCTGCCCGCCGCTATGACGGAAGAAGGGAAGAAGGACCGGAGAACGGAGACGATTCGCAAGCTGGCCGGACAGTTCGACCTGAGCGCGGCGGTGTACGGCATGGTGATGCTGAGAGAAGAACTCGGAAGTTTGGAGGCGGCGCTGGACGAATATCTGCTGGCCCTGCAGATCGGCATCCGTTTCGAGAAGTATCTCGATGACAAAGAAGCCTATTTGAAAGAGAAAGAGGAGAAGAGCGCCGGCTTCGCGCAGGACGAAATCATTACCGTATCCGTTGTGGAAACGGTCCTGCTCGAGCAAGTCCAACAGGACAATCGAATGGCGGCCGATGGCGGATTCGCCGTGCAGCCGGGGCAGATTGTCTCCTCACCATCGCCGGATTCCGAGAAGGAGCCGCTGCTGCCCGACGTTCCTCAACCCGGGCTTGCAGATGTAAGACCGGAAAATCCGACGGAGCAAATCATGAAAGAAGTCGAAGCTTTGAATCCAAATCGGCCGTAAAGGGGTTAGCGAAATTGAAGCTGAACATAAAAAAAATTTCCCGGGCATTGGTCGTTTTATTGGCATTGGGAGCGGTTATTCAAATCGGCCGCGTACTCGCGGAGACCGCTCTGTCGGGGGAATCGCCGGCCGCGGGCGATGCCGTGAATACCGACATTTCCCAGGAAGTGTTGAACAAGCTGAACGAAACGGATCCCGGTCGGTACGATCTCAATGTGAGCCGCTTCAAAAATCTGCTGCTCACTCTTAACGTACATGAGAAATTCAAGAACGAAATCGAGCGGCTCATCCTCGAAGGACACGATCTTCCGGATCTGCTCATCGCCTACGAATTTCTCTATCAGAATTTCGGCAAAAAACAAGAGTTGGAATCTCTGGCGACTCAGAAGGAATCGGGCAAAACGTGGTCCGCCGTGTTTGCAGAATATAACCGAAATCACGAAGATTTCGTCCCGCGATCGTTCGAACCGGACTACCTGGAGAGTCTGACGACAACGGCTGGAATGACCCCTGACGATATTATGCTGGCCGACCGAATCTCCTTCGTCTCCGGTTCTCCCGTGAAAGATATCATCGCGGACAAGCTCGAGTCGCAAAAAACCTGGAAGCAGATCGCCGCCGACCTGGATATTCTCCACAGCGCTTCAACGCTGCCGAGGGTTCAGATTACCGAAGAGCAGATGGCCAGGCTCGTGTCGGGGACATTCACGGAACGGCAGGTGGCGGAAGCGTTCGTCCTGGCGCAGAAGCTCGGCGAAACCCCGGAAACGATAGCGGGACTCATGAAAGCCGGAAAGACCGAAGAAGCCGTCATGGCGGAAAGCTACACGGAAAAATACAACTAATCCGCGATCGGACAAGCCGGGGGTGTAATCGTGAAACGTTGGGTTTCTCTTTTGGTATTTGCTTTTTTTCTGCTTGTCGTTCCCGGCCAACTGGCTTACGCGGAAACGCTTGAAGAACAAATGAAAAACTTGATCGGGCCGCAGAAGCAGTACAATACGATGCTGTCGCCGGTTTATTTGCGAACGAACACGAACGAGGAATCGATCAGCCCTCAAAGCGGCGAGCTTACGTTGATCCAGACCGATTACGTCCTGCCGGGACGCAACGGACTGGATCTGGAAATCAAGCGGATCTACAAAAGCGGCATCTCCAACGTTCAGGAGATGAACGTGCAATACGTGAACGGCGCGTGGGTCGATTACGTCCAATCCGACGCCAAGACTTCATCCTTCTACGAAGACCGTTACAACCTGGGGATCGGGACGCGGTTCTCGTTCCCGAGCATCGAAGTCCGTACCAACGAGGACGGCACCAGCTATCGGTTCCTTCATACCGAAAGCGGAGACGTCTATCGGTTGAAACCGGCCACGATGGACGGGAAACCGGTCTTTTTGCCCGAAGGGCAGACGATCAAGGATGTCGTCGTCCGTGAAACGTCCGAGTTCGGCAATGGACAAAGCGACGGCGTCTCCAGGTTCGTGATGGCAGGGAAAAACGGCAAGAAAACCTACTTCACAGGCGACGGAAGAATTCTGGGCATCGTGGACCGCTACGGGAATTCCATCGTATTTCGCTACTCCACGCTTACGTACACCATCGACGGTGTCGCGATTCAGAAGAAGCTGATCGCCAGCATCACGGACACTATCGGCAGAGTCACGACCATCGAATACAAACAGGACGATCAGTTCAAGGTCGGGCCGATCACGAATCCTGCATACAGCGCGGAAGAGAGATACAAAGCCTCCCAAAATCCGAACAATATCGATTCCGGCGATCTGCAGGGGAAATTCCAGGTCGTGATCCGCCTGCCGAACGGCAAAAGCATCGTCTACGACAAAACGGCGGTTCTCGTCAGCCCGTCCAAGAACGTCATCCGGACGAGGCTGCAGCGGGTTTACGATGCCGACGGCTTGCCGAAATACCATTTCTGGTACGAGCAGCCGGATCTGGGGTTCACGTTCACGAACGGAACCCGATATTCCGCTTATAACCGGTACGAGAATCTGATCCAGATCGATTACGTCAAGACGAACCGAATGACAAGGTACCTTTACAATTCCTACACCCAGAGATTAAGCCAGGGCAGCATGCAGTACCGGAAAATTTTCGAAAAAAGAGAATTGGTCAAGAAGGGTTACGATCCGGCCAGGACGAAGTTCGAAGACCGTTTCTCCGCAGACGTAAAGGACAAGACGACGTATCAATACACCAATGAGGCGGACGGCTTCGGTTATGACGGGTATAAGGGATACGAAGACGACTATTTGCGGAACACCTACCGGTATTTTACGGAGATTTCCGACTATCGGGGAAGCAAAACGAAATATACGTACGACGGGCTTCATCAGTTGATCGAGACGGAGAAGTCGGGGAAAGAGCATAAGGAACTTCTGTACACCGAGCGGGACGAGATGAAGCTGGTCAAAAAGCAGGAAAGCCGGCTTTACCGGACGGTGAACGGACAAGCCGCGGGGAGTCCGGTCAAGCGAATCGAAAATTACCGTTACGACGAATTCGGGAACCTGACCAACTACACCGGACCCGAAGCGCCGAGGGACGACAAAGGGATTCCGCTCAGCAATGAGTACACCGTCGTCTACACGTACGCCTACGACAAATTCCATGTGCTGACCTCCAAGACGTGGAAGCAGGACAAGGACACGACGAACCAGATTCTCTATACCGTCGATAACGCCGGCAACGTCACGAAAGAGACGAAGATTAACACGGAAAATGCCGACCGTTCGGTCGTCACCGACTACGGGTACGACTCGTACGGCAACCTGACCCGGAAAAGCGCCGAATCCGGCGGCCGGTCTTTCGTGACCGAATACGAGTACGGAACCGATGCGAACGGCTCCGACGTCAAAGGAGCTTACTTGACGAAGGAATTCAGCACGCTGAACGGCACCGTGATCGCTAGGAAGTACGGGTACGACATGCAGACCGGCAACCGGACGGCCGAGATCGATCCGAACGGGAACAAGACGATTTACGAGTATGACGTCCTGAACCGGCTCGTCAAGACCGCCAAGCCGCTAGGCGTGGCCGAAACCTACGTCTACGAGGAGAATCCGTTCGCCAATCTCGCCATCCGTCAAACGGACCCGTTGCAAGTGCCGTACCGGTACGAATATGACATCATGGGTTATTTGGCGAAAGCCAGCGTCTTCGATCAGGGAAAATGGGCATTGCTGCAATCTTACGAATACGATTTTATGGGCAACAAAGTCAAGGAAACCGACGCCAACGGGCACAGCATCCGCTACGAATACGACAGCGACGACCGGCTGGTCAAGAAGTCGTTCTATCAGAACGGCTCGGTGCTGAAAGGCTCCGTCACCGTCGGATACCAAATCGGCTACAATTCCGCGACTCCGCTGTTGGTGACGATTACGGACGAGGAAGGGTATCCGAGCAAGTTTTATTACGACATGTTGAACCGGATTGTGAAGAAAGAGACGACGCCGGATCGCGTTCGTTATGACGCGACCGACTACGCTTACGATTACACGGGCAACGTCATAAGCGAAACGGACCCGAGAAATGTCACGACCGAATACGTGTACGATAACCTGGGCAGGCAAATCGCCAAGCGAGACGCTCTGGGCAACGAGACGGCATACGAATACAACGCCTTGGATCAGGCGGTAACGCAGAAGGAACCGGGAAACAAAACGACCGGGTTGGTTTACGATGGGCTCGGACGGGTAACCGAGAGGAAGGTGTATTTCGAAGGCTCGGCGGATTACACGTACATCCGTTACACGTACGATGCCGCCGGCAATGTCGTCCGTATGAGGCAAGGCGCCGTTGCGGCGGGGGCGGATTCGCCCGCGTCCGACATCGGCTATGCTTACGATGCATTGAACCGGATGACCGACGAATACCGGAAAATGGACGCAACCAGAACCGGTCATATCCGGCATGAGTACGACAAGAACGGCAACCGAACGCGCACGGCGGAATATGCAGACGAGGACGGAAACAAATATCGCCTGTTCGAATACAGCTATGATTTTGCCGGGAAAGTGACGGAGGAGAAAGGAAGCTACCGCGAGATCCAGGCCGACGGCGCTATTGTCGAATACGGCAACTACCAAACCGTATATGAACGGGATTACGCCGGCAACGTCGTGAAGCAGCAGGTCGCAAGCGCCTCCGGGTATGACACGACGCAATTCGCTTACGATTACCGGAACCAGGTCGCATCGAAAACCGAGCCCTACGGCGGCGATCCCGCAGGGAAGCGGACACGCTATACGTACGATAAAGCCGGCCGACTGCTGACCGAGACGTTAACGGTGCAAGGAGTCGATGCGACGGTATCCCTCGTGCCGGACGGTCTCGGAAGAACGACCGCCAGGATCGATCCGCTCGGCAACATGACCCGGTACGTATATGACGCGAACGGGAACCGGATCAAGGAGATCGATCCCCGTTATCAGGCGCTGTCCGCAGGCGAGGCGCCCGGAATCGAGTACGAGTACGACGCGCTCAATCGCCTTGTGCTCACGACCGCTTTCGATGGCCGGTCGAGGGAAGTGGTTGGTTACAAGAGATATGACGGGCGGGGCAATGTCGTCCTGGAAGCCGGCGGCGAAGGCTATAATCCGTCCGAGCCGGAAAAGTCCTACGGCAACGTCTACGAGTACGACGCGAACGACCGGAAAATCGCGTTCGTCTCCGCGCAGACGATGGCGGACAACGCGCTGAATGGCACCGCCTATGCGACGGCCCGCTACGAATACGACGGCAATGGCAACGTGCTTTCCGACACCGATGCGCTGGGCCGGAAGATGCGGTATGCCTATTACTTGAACGGATTGCCGCAAGAGAAGACGTTCGCGGACGGCGGCAAGGAATCGTACGATTACGATCTGACGGGGAAAGCGACGATCGTGAAGAAAGATCGGAAAGGAAGGGTGACCCGGACGTTCCAGACCGTCTTCGACAAGCCTTATCGGATCGAGTATCCGGACGGTACTGTAGAAAAGATGGCCTACTCCCCGAAAGGCGAGCTGATCCGGCGAATCGACCAGGCAGGCCAAACCCATTTTTACGAATACGATGCTTCCGGCAACCCGATCCGGAAACAGGAGTTTATCGAAGCGGACGACGCCTATGCGGCGTACAAGCTGACGGAGCTTCGGTATGACGAAGCGAACCGCCTCCTGAGCAGCGAAACGTTCAAGCTCCGCAAGCCGGCAACAACCGGACTCTCGGAAACGAGAACGCCGGCCGGCGACCGAACGGACAATGTCTACGACAAAGCGGGAAGGCTTGTCCGCGTGTCCGGGCCGAACGGACGGGAGACGGCCCAGGAGTACGATCCTGCCGGCAACGTCGTCAAGGTCAGGAAAAAAATTTCCGACGGGTACGACGAGGCAACCCGCTTCACCTATGATTCCAGGTCGCGCAAAATCGCCGAGTCGCTTCTCGTCAGGACGGGTGACGTAAGCGAAGGGGAACTGGCCGAAGCGAGATTTGACGATGAATACGCCGACAGGGTGCTGTCCACGGCGACGTTCCGCTATGACAAAAACGGGAATGTGACCGGACAAACGGACGCCAACGGTTATGCGACCGTGTTTGCGTATGACCTTGACAACCGGCTTATCAGGAAAATCGATCCTCTGCAGGCGGCGTTCGTTTACCGGTACGACCGGAAAGGGAACTTGACGGAAGAAATCGACGCCAAAGGCGTCTCCGTTCGATACGAATACGACGAATTGGACCGGCTGGTCCGCAAGAAGGCGCCGGCCTCGGACGGTTCCGCCGCCACGACGAGATACGTGTATGACGCCGTCGGCAATCTCATCAAGCAAATATCTCCGAACCGGTACGATCCTTCGCTGGACAATGCCTCATCCGAGCTGGCGATGATCGGAACAGGCTATGCGTACGATGCGATGGACCGCCGTACCTCCACCGTCTCGCCCGACGGCCAAGGCGTGGAGTACATCCGGTACGACTCCCTCGGACGCGCCGCCAAAGTCGTGGACGGACTGAGGTACGACGGAAATATGGCTTCGTCGGCCGGAACGGCGTTTGTCTACGACGGCTTGGGCCGGATGACGAAGAAGACGGACGCGCTTGGTTATAGCACGACCTACGAATATGACGTGCTTGGCAATCTGACGAAGATGACCGATGCCCGCGGGAATGCGACCCGTTATGTTTACAACGGCGACGGCACGTTGGCTCAGGTGACGAATGCGGATGGCGGAACGCTAACGTACACCTACGACAGGCTGGGCCGGAAGACGTCCGAGACGAACCCGCTCGGCGCGGCGACCTTTTACGCCTACAACGCGTTCGGCAAGGAGAAGACGGTCAAGGACGCTTACGGCTATACGACCGAAGCCAAATACGATCTGGCCGGCAATCTCCTCTCGTCCAAGGACAAACGGGGCAGCGCGACCCTGTTTCAGTATGACGGCAACAACAGGCTCATCGAGAAGAGAATGCCCCTGGACCGGGACGGCAGCGGCAGCGTCGTGTATGCGGTGGAAACGTATGCGTACGACGTGAACGGGAATTTGCTCAGGAAAAGCCTGTCCGGCTCGAACGATGCGTCCTTCCTGCGGGAAACCACGTATACGTACGATGACAGCAACCGGGTCAAGACCGAGTCCGACAACAGCGGCGCTTTCATCAAAAAGGACTATGACAAGAACGGCAACCTGATCAGGACGGAGAAACTGCGCAACGCGTCCGCCTCCGATATCGAGACCTTCGCGTACGACAATCAGGACCGGATGGTGGAACGGGTCCGTCTCGTCGACGAAGGCGTGCTGGACGGGGACAGCCTGTCCGCCGCCGCCGCTCTGCGCGACGAAGCGTACCCGGGCAAAATCCGCATCGCGACCGGCTACGCCTACGATGTGCTCGGCAACCGGACGAAAGAAACCGATCCGCGAGGATTTGCCGTCACTTACACGTACGATGCGTTGAACCGTCCTTCGAAGGTGTTCCGCACGGTGAACGGCGTCGATCTGTTCGTGCAGTATGCGTACGACGAGGCCGGCAACAAAACGGCGGAGCGCGACGAGCGCGGCATGGTCACCCTGTATGCGTACGACGAGGCGAACCGGGTCGCGGCCGTGACCGATCCCGAAGGCCGTACGTTCAAGTACCGGTACGACTTGGCCGGCAACAAGACGAGCGAGACCAACGCGAGCAACAACAGCATGACGTATGCCTACGACAAGCTGAACCGGCTCGTCACCGTCAAAGACCCGTACAACGTCGTCATTACCCGCAATCTGTACGACGCGAACGGGAATATCGTCAAGAAGATCGACGCCAAAGGGTACCTCTCGGGAAGCGCCGACACGGAGCGGTATGGCGCGCAGTACACGTACGACTTGGCGAACCGGCTCGTGATGGAGGTCGACCAGGAGGGATCGGAGAAGACGTACCGGTACAACCCGGCCGGCGAGAAGGTACAGGAGACGAATGCGCTGGGCCAGGCCTATACGTACCGATACGACAAGGCCGGCCGGCTTATGCAGGTTGCCGACCCGCTCGGCGTCGCCGTTTCGTACCGCTACGACCTGGCGGGCAACAAAGTGGACATGACGGACGGCAAAGGCAAAGCGACCCGTTACCGTTACGGGGAATTCGGCCTGCTGCTCGAAGTCGTGAACGCGGCGAACAAGCCGGTGTCCTACCGCTACGACCTGGCTTTGAACCTGTCCGGGATGACCGACCGCAACGGCCGCAATACCCGCTATGCGTACGACAGCCGGAACCTGCTGCTCGAGAAGACGGTCGTCGAGACCGGCGACCGGATCGCCTATACGTACGACGGGAAGGGCAACCGCGCTTCCATGACCGACGAAAGCGGCACGACCCGTTATGCGTACGACAAGAACAGCCGTCTGGCCGAAATCGCCAAAGACGGCGCCGTGCAGCTTGCCTACACCTACGACGCCATCGGCAACGTCCAGTCGGTCACGGACAAGACCGGCTTCACCACGGCCTATGCCTACGACAAATCGAGCCGGATGGCAACCGTCACCGCCGCCGGCAAGACGACGGTTTATACGTACGACGTGAACGGCAACCGAAAGTCGATTACGTATGAAGGCGGCGTCCAGGAAACGTATACGTACGATCGGGCCAATCGGCTGCTGACGCTCAAGAATCTTAAGCCCGGCGGCAGCATTTTGTCCGAGTTCTCGTACGTTTATGACGCGGCCGGCAGGCAAATGTCCAAAACCGACAGCTACGGGACGACGAACTACGCCTACGATGCGGCCGGCCGCATTCAGAAAGTGGAGGCGCCCGGCAAGACGGCCGTCTACGCGTACGACAAGAACGGCAACCGGATCTCGCTCCAGGAGACGTACACGTCCGAGCAGCCGAGCGGGTATGCCGACCCGAACAGCAAAGCGGAAGTGACGTACCTCGTCAAGAAAAGCGAGTATGTCTACTCCGCGGCCGGGGAGCTGCTCCAGCTTATCGAGCGGATGGAGGACGCCGCCGGCAAGGAAGTGCTGGAGAAGACGGACGCCTATCTCTACGACGGCAACGGCAACGAAGTGCGCCGGCAGACCGGCTACCTTCGCCCGCACAGCCGCGACAGGAGACAGGTGAGCGGCGCGAACCCGGTCGGCGACGGGATCACGGGAGAGATCAGCACCTTGCTCGAGAAAGTGAGCAACACGTTCGACGGCTTCAACCGGTTGAAGAAAGCCGAGCGAACCCAAGCCGGCGAGCGCAATATCGCCGAGTACACCTACGACGGCGACGGCCTGCGCACCCGCAAAGTCGTCCGCAGCTCGAAAGCAGGATACGCAGCAAAGGTCACGAATTATCTCTATGACCGCCGGTATGTCATCCAGGAGACGGACGCCTCGGGCAACGCAGCAGTTCGCTACGTGCGCGGCATCAACTACATCGCCCGGATCGACGCTTCGGACAAGCTGTCCTACTACCTGTTCAACGGACATGGCGACGCCGTGCAGACCGTGAGCGAGAGCGGCGCAGTCGAGAACCGGTACGACTACGACATTTTCGGCAACCCGACCTTGACGGTCGAAATGTACGCCGGCTCCATCCGCTACGCCGGGGAATTCTACGACGCCGAAGTGGGCCTGTACTACCTCCGCGCGCGGTATTATGATCCGTATATCGGGCGGTTTATTTCCGAGGATACGTACGAGGGGAAAATCAATGATCCGCTTTCGCTAAACCGCTATACGTATGCGAATAACGACCCGGTATTCTGTTTTTTACGAGGTGGATTAAAAAACAGGGAGTCAGCAATAAATTGGCATGAGAAGCCACCTTCGCATTCGTTGAAGGTGGTCTTTCGCATTCAGCCAATATAGTTAGAAGACTTAATAAATTTCTTGAAAAGTATTAAGACGCAGAAATGAAAGTGTTTCTTCAAAGTGAAGGTGGCATCTCTAAATTATTATTGTAGATCACCTTTGGATGATTTATTGGACCGACAAACACCTAATAGCGAAATCTAGCTTACTTCAACTCCGGCAACCCAAGCTCTCTTAAAAACCGATTGTGTTTTTCCTTGGCTTCATTTATATCTTTTTCAATGCAGTCTAAGTCCTCTTTTACTTTCGCAAGATTAATAATTTCTTCTTCCGGAGCTGTGCTTACATACCTTGATATATTCAGGTTGTAGCCGTTCTTTTCAATTTCTTCCATGGAGACACGGCGAGAATATTTTTTGTCATCTTCTTTTCGATATTGATATGTGTCAACTATTCTGTCAATATGCTCTGGCAATAAGATATTTTGACGTTTCCCCTTTTCGTAGTACTCACTTGCGTTAATAAACAGCACATCATCAAATTTCTTGCACTTTTTTAGCACAAGAATACAGACCGGAATACCAGTAGAGAAAAAGAGGTTTGCGGGTAATCCTATTATCGTGTCGATATTATTGTCCTTAAGCAATTTAGTCCTTATTTTTTCTTCTGCACCACCACGGAATAAAACACCATGTGGCAGAATGATTGCCATTGTGCCACTATCGCTTAAAAAGTGGAAACCATGAAGTAGAAAAGCAAAATCTGCTGCTGATTTCGGTGCCAATCCATAGTTTTTAAAACGAAAATCTTCAGCAAGTGTATCGTTCGGCTCCCAACGGTAACTGAAAGGTGGATTTGCTACAACTGCGTCACACTCCAATTTCTTGGCTGGGTTCATTTCATTGAAAATGTCCCAATCATTCAATAATGAATCTCCGTGAAATATTTGAAATTCAGAGTCTTTGAATCCATGAAGGAGCATGTTCATACGCGCAAGATTGTAAGTCGTG
The DNA here is from genome assembly GCF_963515335.1 of uncultured Paenibacillus sp. Lineage (NCBI taxonomy): Bacteria > Bacillati > Bacillota > Bacilli > Caryophanales > Paenibacillaceae > Paenibacillus > uncultured Paenibacillus sp. The sequence continues at coordinate 57,401 of NZ_CAUPYC010000020.1, forward strand.
ATATTCTTTTCTTGTCCATATATCTGCCCAATGCTGTTTGGCTCAAGTTGCTTTTTAACGTTAATTAGAAGAGAACCAGAGCCGCAAGCAAAGTCCAGCAGGTTATTAATATACTTTTTTTTCCCTTCACTTGGTTTTTGGCTATCAAGTATAACGATTCGAGAAAGGTTGGTCGAAATCTGCTGGGGGGTATAAAAACTGTCTCTTATACACATCCCGAGC
>NZ_CAUPYC010000021.1:0-54282 GCF_963515335.1 uncultured Paenibacillus sp.
GTCATACAACTAAGAAACTCCTTTTTTACTGTCTAGATTATATGTAGCATTATAACGAGATGAATGCTGGCCAAGCCGAGCAGGCGGCGCATCGGGTTGATTTTCACGTAGACCGCCTGTACCCGCTTTAAATTGACCGAGGCGTGCCTGCGTTCGAGCAGGCCGCGTTCGATCACGAGCTTGCCGTCCGACAGCGAGACGGTAAATCCGTATTCCTTCACCGTCGTGGCGATAACGCCGAGCACCCAGGCAACCAACAAGACTGCGGCGATGATCCAACCGAGCCGATAATGCGCGAAGCGGGAGAGCGCATTCTCCCATATGGCCGTCTCTTCAAGCCAATTGTCTAACTGCGAATAGGCGGCGCCGATGACCGCGATGGCGATGACCACCCGTCCGGAAGTGGCGCTGTATAATAAAATATCGGAAAGCCGCATGCGAATCGTCGGCCTGTTCGCGGCATCGTTCGTCAAGCCGTTCTCCGAGGCCGGTGCGGAGGCGCCTTCAACCGGAAGCGGCACAGCGGCCTCGCCGCCGCCGGGACTCGCCGCATCCGCCGCCGGCTTGACGGGGGAAGGGTACAGTGCTTTGCGCAGGTAATCGGCCTCGTGCCGGCTGATCGCGTTCAATATGACCTCGGGCTTCGTGCCGCCGGCCGTCTCGATCTGCAGCTTCAGCACCCCGAACGCCTGGTGGAGGAGGCTGGCGGCCGTGACGAACGATTGCACGCGGTCGCGGGGAACGGACAGCTTTTTGCGGATGATCAGGCCATGCTCCACATGGAGCACGCCGCCGTCGATCGTGTAGGTGAATCGAAGCCAGGCGAGCAAACCGATTGATACGGTAACGACGAGAAACAGCAGGATGCCGCCCGCCACCCACAGCGGTTCGGCTTCTCCCCTGAGTACTGTGGAGATGATCAGGGCGATCAACGGATAGAGCAGATCCTTAATGCTTTTGGCGATAAAAAAGAAAACGGATACCGGATGCAGACGGCGTCCCGGCGCGCGGTCAGATCTCTTCATCGGTAATCCTCGCAAGCACGGCGATCCGGTTCCGGACCCGCTCGGCCGTCGCTTCGTTCAATGCGGGAATTTCGTGGCTGCCCGCGGCGGTGGAGAAGGTTACGGTCGCCAAGCCGTAACGGCGGAGCAGCGGCCCCTGCTTCGTATCGACATGCTGCACCTTGACCATCGGGATGAGCACCCGGCGCCGAATGAACATGCCGTAAAGCAGATCGATCTCATGCTCGTGAATGTCATAGCGGAAATGCCTCCAGCGCAGGTTCGGGAAAAGCACGGTTTCGACATAGGCACCCGTTCCCGCTGCCGCAAGAGCGGCCGCAAATATCCATGACGGCCACTCGAACCGGAGCGTGAGAAAAAGCAAGAGTCCCGACACGATAGTGTAGACGGCTGCGGAAATCAGACCGGAGATGCGCCACGCTTTAAGCGCGTCGCGGTCGATCGTCTGCTGCGGCTGCGGATACGTCAAATCGTTCACCTCAGAAATAATAGGGGATTTGTATTGCTTTTACTATACCATATCGAAGGGCCGCCGTGATTGAGACGCCCGAGAGTATATACGATTGATCGACGGGCTATGTTGGCCCGCAAGCCGGAAAAAACCGGCTTAGAGAAGTCCTATCGACGGATAAACGGGCTGTAACGCGGAAATGCCGCTATACAGCCCCGCCCACGCGCCCGGTACCTGGTCAATCCTTGCTCTGGATCACAAGCAGCCAGCCGTCGCGGATGGCGATATCGCCGGTCTCGCCGTCCAGCACGTTGCTGATCCCGAGCGATTGCCCCATCTCCAGCGCGGCATCGGTGAGCGGGTACCGGAACCCGCGCAGCGTAATGCCCGTCACGCGCGGCGTCAGCGGCAGCAGCGATACGTTGGCGTAGCCTCCGCTTCGGATCGTCAGCCGCGAGTCGGTCAGGCGGATTTCGTTGTGCTCATCGGCAATGACGGCGGGGACGCCGCGGCGGAGCGCTTCGACGAGCAGATGAATGTTCGCGATCGAGTGGTCGAACCGGGTCCCCAACGCGCCGATCAGCACGATTTCGTCCGGCTTCTCCTCAAGCGCCCGCCGGAAGGCGAGCTCGGTATCGGTGTAATCCTTATCGACCGGATCGCAAGCTTCGGTGCTGAGACTGCCGGCTTTGATCCATTCGAGCTGCTGCGGAGTTACGGAGTCGAAGTCTCCGATCGACAAATCCGGCCGGAAGCCGTGCTCGACCAGGAACAGGCTGCCGCTGTCAGCGCCGATCAAAATATCCTCGGGGCGAATGTACGACAGCGCCCAGAAGCCCAGGCGGCCGCCGGAGAAGATGAGAGCCCGTCTCGCGGGTGTGTGCATAACGACTACTTCCTTTCGTGTGCGCGTTATGGTTCGATTCGTAATAACCTGATGCAGAGTATAACGCCAACTTATCGTTTCGTCACCAGGATTTTGTTGCGCGATATAAGCGTCGAGGCAAGCCTGTGCCCAGCCGGAAAAAGCGGCCGCGTCCCCCGAAAATGGTTCTTGCGCCCCCTCATGCCCATCGTTACAATGGGAATGACATATTCGGACAGATTTCGCCGTGCCCGACGCAGGGCACGCGGCGGAATTCCTTGGCGGGGGTGCTGCGGTTTGGAACTCGAGATATTCGGTATTTTCAGCCTGATCGGGACGATCGCGTTTGCGGTGAGCGGCGCCGTCGTGGCGATGGAGGAGGAATATGATATTTTGGGCGTGTTCGTGCTTGGCCTGGTGACGGCATTCGGCGGCGGCGTGATCCGCAACCTGCTGATCGGCGTTCCGGTCACGACGCTCTGGAGCCAAGGGCTGCTGCTCAAAACCGCGATCATCGCGATGGCGGTCGCCTTCATCCTGCCCGTCAGCTGGATTCGCCATTGGCGGCGGAGCGAGGCGTTTTTCGACGCGATCGGTCTGTCGGCCTTCGCGATCCAGGGCGCGCTGTATGCGACGCAGAACGGCCACACGCTTGCGGCGGTCATGGTCGCGGCCGTCATGACGGGGATCGGCGGCGGCATCATTCGCGACGTGCTGGCAGGACGCAAGCCGCTGGTGCTTCGCGATGAAATCTATGCCGTCTGGGCCATGGTTGCCGGCGCCGTAATCGGGCTGGGCTGGATCCAGCGGACCGGCGAGCTGCTCGCCCTGTTCGCGATCGTTATTTTGTTCCGCATGCTTTCGGTTCATTATAAATGGAGGCTGCCGCGCCGCTCCTTGAAGTACGCCTTGTCGGAGTCGGTTCACGGCCCGGGCCATCAAGCGGCGGAGGATGGGGCGATCGCGGCGTTCAGCGAGCATGAAGAGAAGGCGCTGACGCAACAAGGAGCAGCAGAACGATGATTCGGGTGCTGACGCGAGAAGCTCCGGCCGAGCCTTGGCGATAAGGCGGCCGGAGCTTTGTTTTCATCCCGGGAAAAACCATTTAAGCGCTTCCGGCACATCTTTCTGCCAATAGCCCCAAATATGCGTGCCGTTCCGCTCGATGTAAACCGGCCTCGCTCCTTTGATTTCAAGAAGCTGCTTGGCCCGCCGATTCAATTCGACGAAGTCGAACGTGCCCCTGTCCGTCTCGAACTCCGTTTCCTGCAGGCCGACGGTCATATACATCCGCAGCCCGCCCAGGTCCGCCTCGGAAGCCGACAGCACCGCCAACGCGGAAGGGTAGAAGGCGCCGGACAGCGAGAGCACGCCGCCGAATTTGCCGGGATAACGCAAGGCGATGAGCAGCGAGACGGTGCCGCCGAGCGAGTCGCCCGCCAGCAGGATATGCTCCGGCTCTCGGCGGACGGGATACAGCCGCTCGACGGCCGGCACCAGCTCCTCCGCGAAAAAACGGACATACGCCTCATACCGCTCGCCGTCCGGCGCATATTCCGCGGTGCGGACTTTTTTGTCCACGTCGACGCCCACGATGATCAGCGGCTCTAGCTCTCCCTCGGCGATCAGCCCGTTCGCCTGAGTGGCGATCCGTCCGAAGTTGAAAAAGTCCTCGCCGTCCTGACAGTATATGACGGGATAACTGAGCACTTCATTATAGCCGGGCGGCAAAAAAATGCGGAGCGGGCGGCTGCCTTCGGGAAGAAAGCGGCTTTCGACGGTTTCTTTTACGATCGTGCGCTTGACGGACGGCGTATCGGACATTTCGGTTCCCCTTTCGGATTCGGCTGAATGGTTTCGGGTTGATGTGGGTAAACAAAATAGGTAGGATTAGGCGGTACAAGCCTTTTTGCCGGAAGTTGTATCAATCTGTACTACATAGGAAAGTGTTCTGTTATACAAACATTCGGTCAAAAATGAAACGGAAAACCGACCATTTTCCGCTGTATATAACATTTTTGGCTTTGACCGGCATGACTAAACAGGTTTATAATAATTCTATAACAGAAGGTCTGTTTTATTCAAATCCATAGATGGGGTGAACGTTCAATGAGCAAGCTGCCATATGAAGTTCAGACGGAGCCGGTTACGCCGCTGTCCGTGCTGTCGCCGGAAGGGGAAGTCGTCAATCCCGACGCGATGCCGAACCTGACGGACGAGCAACTGAAAGAAGTCATGTATCGAATGGTGTTTACGCGGACGTGGGACGAGCGCGCCGTGAACCTTGGCCGCCAGGGCCGTCTCGGTTTTTACGCGCCGGTATCCGGCCAGGAAGCGTCGATGATCGGCAGCGAGTACGCGCTGAACAAGGACGATTTCATCTGCCCGGGTTACCGGGATATGCCGCAGATCGTGTGGCACGGCCTGCCGTTGTACCAGGCCTTTTTATATTCGCGCGGACACCAGCACGGCGGACAAATTCCGGAGGACGTGCATGTCCTGATGCCGCAGATCATTATCGGCGCGCAAATTTTGCATGCGACGGGCGTCGCCATGGCATTCAAGAAAAAAGGCGAGAAGCGTGTCGCCATCACGTATACCGGCGACGGCGGTTCGTCCGAGGGCGATTTCTACGAAGGCATGAACTTCGCCGGCGTCTATAAGCTGCCCGCCATCTATGTGGTGCAAAACAACCGTTACGCGATTACGACGCCTTACGAGAAGCAGACGGCCGCTTTGTCGATCGCGCACAAAGCGGTTGCCGCGGGTATCAAGGGCGTACAGGTGGACGGGATGGACGTGCTTGCCGTCATCAAAGCGGTATCCGAGGCCGCGGAGCGGGGCCGGAGCGGCGAAGGCGCAACCTTGATCGAGATGCTGACCTACCGATTCCGCCCGCACTCGATGGCGGACGACACGACGAAATACCGCACGAAGGACGAGGAAGGCGAATGGAGCCTGAAGGACCCGATCATTCGTTTCGGCAAATACCTCGAGAAGAAGGGGCTTTGGTCCGAGGAAGAAACCGCGCGCGTAAAAGAGGAAGCGAAGGCGACCGTAAACGAGCATATCAAGAAAGCCGAAGCGACCGAGAAGATGACGGTGGCGGGCCTCATCGATTCGATGTTCGAAACGACGCCGAAGCAGCTTGAAGAGCAAAAGGCCGATTTTCAATAATTGGGGAGGAACCAGCGATCATGGCTCAAATGAATATGAAGGAAGCGATCCGCGACGCGATGCGCGTGGAATTGAAACGGGACCCGAACGTCGTCGTGTTCGGCGAGGACGTCGGCAAGGTAGGCGGCGTTTTCCGGACGACGGAAGGGCTGCAGGGCGAATTCGGCGAGGATCGCGTGTTCGACACGCCGCTTGCGGAATCGGCGCTGGCCGGGATGGCGGTCGGCATGGGCATTCAAGGATTCCGCCCGGTTGCGGAAATCCAGTTCGTCGGATTTATTTTTGAGGCGCTTGACCAAATGTTTATCCAGGCGGCGCGTATGCGTTACCGCTCCGGCGGGCGCTACAATGCCCCGATCGTATTCCGCACGCCGTTCGGCGGCGGCGTCAAGGCGGCCGAGCTGCATACGGACGCGCTCGAAGGCCTGGCTTTGCAGACGCCGGGCATCAAGGTCATCGTGCCTTCCAACCCTTACGACGCCAAAGGACTGCTCATATCCGCGATCCGGGACAACGATCCGGTGTTTTTCATGGAGCATCTGAACTTGTACCATGCGTTCCGCGCCGAGGTTCCCGAGGATGCCTACACGGTCGAGATCGGCAAGGCGAACATCGTCCGCGAAGGCTCCGATGTGACGATCATCGCCTACGGCATGATGGTGCATACGGCGCTTAAAGCGGCGGAAGAGCTCGAGAAGCAGGGCGTGAAGGCGGAGGTTATCGACCTGCGCACGCTCATGCCGCTCGACATCGACACGATCGTCGCATCGATCCGGAAGACGAACCGCGCGATCGTCGTGCAGGAAGCGCAGCGCACGTCGGGCGCGGCGGCGGAAATTATTGCGCAAATCAACGAAAAAGCGATTCTTCACCTGGAGGCTCCCGTGCTTCGCGTAGCAGGGCCGGATACCGTCTATCCGTTCGCCCAGATCGAAGACGCTTGGCTCCCGAATCCGGCGCGCGTCATCGCGGCGGTGAAGAAGGTAATGGAATTTTAATAGCGCGATAGAAGGAGGTTATCCGGGTGGCGAAATTTGAATACCGTTTCCCAGAGCTCGGCGAAGGCTTGCATGAAGGCGAAATTATCAAAATGCACATCAAAGCCGGCGACACGGTAACGGACGAAGACATCATCATGGAAGTGCAGAACGACAAGGCGATCGTCGAGGTGCCTTGTCCGGTCAACGGCAAGGTGCTCGAGGTGCTTGTAAAAGACGGCCAGGTTTGCCATGTCGGCGAAGTGGTTGCGGTAATCGACGCGGAAGGCGACGTTCCCGAGCAAGCCGCGCCTGCGGACGGCGGACACGGCAAGGAGGAAGCGCCGACGGCGAAAGGTCCGGAGCAAACGGAACAGCCGCAAACGACGGGCACCGCCCAGCAGCAATCCGTGCAGGCGAACGAGCAGCCGAAGAAGGACGGCGGCAAGCCCGAGCCGGGCGGACAGGTGCTGGCCACGCCGAGCGTGCGCAAATATGCGCGCGAGAAGGGTGTCGAGTTGGGCGGCATTGCCGGAACGGGCAAGAACGGACGCATCACGCGCGAGGATGTCGACGGCTTTGCGGCCGGCGGCGCGAAGGCCGACGGCAAGGGGGTCGGGGCCGCCGCGATTGCGGCCAAAGGCGCAGGCGAGCCGTCGCCGGCGCATGCGTCGACGGTCGTCAGCGACCGCGCGGAAGAGCGCGTGCCGTTCAAGGGCATCCGCAAAGTGATCGCGAACGCGATGGTCAAGTCGGTGTACACCGCTCCGCACGTTACGCTGATGGATGAAGTGGACGTTGCGAAGCTCGTCGAGCTTCGCACGAAAGCGAAGCCCGTCGCCGAGAAGAAAGGCGTCAAGCTGACGTACCTGCCGTTCATCGTGAAGGCGCTGGTTGCGGCGCTGCGCGAGTTCCCGGTCATGAACGCCATGCTGGACGAGGAAGCGCAGGAGATCGTCTTCAAGAAGTACTACAATATCGGCATCGCCACCGATACGGATAACGGCCTGATCGTGCCGGTCATCCAGGATGCGGACCGCAAGAACGTCTGGAAGATCGCGAGCGAGATCAAGGATCTGGCGACCCGCGGACGCGACGGCAAGCTGGGACCGAACGAGCTGCGCGGCAGCACGATGTCGATTACGAACATCGGCTCCGCGGGCGGCATGTTTTTCACGCCGGTCATCAACTTCCCGGAAGTCGCGATTCTCGGTACGGGACGCATTTCCGAGAAAGCGGTCGTGCGCGGCGGCGAGATCGTCGCGGCGCCGGTCATGGCGCTCTCGCTCAGCTTCGACCACCGTCTGATCGACGGCGCGACGGCACAGAATTTCATGAACTATATCAAGCAGCTTCTGGGCGATCCGGAACTGCTCATAATGGAGGTGTAACGCCATGGTAGTAGGTGACGCTTCTCTCGATATCGATACGCTGGTCATCGGCGCCGGTCCCGGCGGCTACGCAGCCGCCATCAGGGCAGCCCAGCTAGGCCAGTCCGTGCTGTGCGTCGACAAGCAATATCTAGGCGGCGTTTGTCTGAATGTGGGCTGTATCCCGTCCAAAGCGCTCATCTCCGCCGCCCACCAGTTCGAGCAGGTTTCGCACGCTTCGGCATTCGGCGTCGAAGCCGGCGAGGCGAAGGTGAACTGGGGCAAGGTTCAGGAATTCAAGAACGGCGTCGTCTCGAAGATGACAAGCGGCGTCGGCACGCTGCTCAAAGGCAACAAGGTGCAGTTCTTCAGCGGCGAAGTGATGTTCATCAACGAGAACGAAGCGCGCGTGTTCAACGATCAGGAGGCGCCGCGTTACCGGTTCAAGAACTGCATCATCGCGACCGGCTCGCGCCCGATCGAGCTGAAGGCGTTCCCCTTCGGCGGACGCATCATTTCGTCGACCGAAGCGCTGTCCCTGCACGAAGTGCCGAAGAGCATGGTCGTGATCGGCGGAGGGTACATCGGCATGGAGCTCGGCCAGATGTATTCGAAGTTCGGCACCAAGGTAACGGTCATCGAAGGCATGGATTCGATCCTGCCCGGCTTCGACACCGACATGTCCCGCATTGTCGTGAAGAAGCTCAAGGACAAAGGCGTGGAGATCTTTACCGGCGCAAAAGCGAAATCCGCGGAGCAAACCGACACGGAAGTGAAGGTGACGTTCGAGGTCGGCGGCGAGGACAAGACGGTTACGGCGGATTACCTGCTCGTTACGGTTGGCCGGCGTCCGAACACCGACGGCGAGCTGGGCCTCGATCTGATCAATCTGAAAATGACCGACCGCGGCCTCATCGAAGTCGACGACCAATGCCGCACGAACATCCCGCACATCTATGCGATCGGCGATATCATCGCCGGACCGGCGCTGGCCCATAAAGCGACATACGAGGCGAAGGTGGCGGCCGAAGCGATTGCGGGCATGCCGAGCAAGGTCGATTACAAATGCATTCCGCTCGTCGTGTTCACCGATCCGGAATGCTCGAGCGTCGGCTACAGCGAAAGCGAAGCGAAGGAGAAGGGCCACAAAGTGAAGGTCGGCCGCTTCCCGTTCGGGATCAACGGCCGGGCCGTATCGCTCGGCGTGACGGACGGCTTTGTGAAGCTGATTTCCGACTCCGATACGGGCCTCCTGCTCGGCGCGCAGATCGCCGGAGCGGAAGCGTCCAACATGATCGCGGAGCTGGGCCTCGCGATCGAGATGGGCGCGACAGTTGAGGATGTGGCGCTCACCATTCACGCTCACCCGACACTCGGCGAAATCGTGATGGAAGCGGCGGATGTGGCGCTCGGCCATCCGATTCATACGATCGTCAAATAAATTGTGGCTTCGCATGTTGAAGGTACGGAGGTCAGCCGCTTGATTGCGGCCGGCCTCTTTTTCGCTTTGGACATCTGTTGCCGGGGTTTAGGATCAACGATACTATATAGGTATTGACGGGAGGCATGCCGATATGGAGATGGAGCCGACAGGTAAGCCGGCGGCTGCTGGAGGGGAACGCAAAGCGTGCGGGGCATCGCGTTCGATCATGACGCAGCTTGTTTTTCCGCAGGATACGAATCACCACGGCACGATGTTCGGCGGCAAAGTGATGGAGTACATTGACAAGCTTGCGGCGATCGCGGCCATGCGCCATTCGGCCAGGCAGGTCGTTACCGCCTCCAGCGACAGCCTCGATTTTCTCGCCCCGATCAGGCTTGGGGAAGTCATTGTCGTCGAAGCGTTCGTGACGTGGACGAACAGGTCGTCGATGGAGGTTTACGTGAAGGTGAGGGCGGAGGACCCCGTGACCGGAGAGAGCCGGATAACGGTCACCTCGTTCCTGACTTTCGTGGCGCTGGACGAAGGCGGAAGGCCCTGCCCGGTGCCTGAGGCTTATCCCGAGACGGACGAGGAGAAACGGCTGCACGCTTCAGCGAAGGAACGTTTCGGGCTGCGCATGAAGCGCAAGTTCGATCGAAAAAATGAATCGCGGCTATAAACAATCCGGAACGACAAAACGGCTTGCGGATGTTAAAATAAAATAATAGGTTTTATCGTCAGATTACGGCTTAGGGTGGTGCGCTCGTTGCAAAGTTATTTGGATCTGCTGCAGGATGTTTTGGATAACGGCACGGAGAAAACGGACCGGACGGGAACGGGAACGTTTTCGGTGTTCGGCCGGCAGCTCCGCTTCGATCTGTCGAAAGGTTTTCCGCTGGTCACGACCAAGAAAATGCATGTGAAATCGATCGTCCACGAGCTGCTGTGGTTTCTCAAGGGCGATACGAACGTCCGTTATTTGCAGGAAAACGGCGTCCGCATCTGGAACGAATGGGCGGATGAGAACGGAGAGCTCGGGCCGGTGTACGGCTCGCAATGGCGGGCTTGGGAGGCGGCGGACGGCCGCAAAATCGACCAGATCGCCGCTGTCGTCGACAGCATCAAGCGAAATCCCGATTCCCGACGCCATATCGTCAGCGCCTGGAATGTAGGGGAAATCGACCGGATGCAGCTGCCGCCCTGCCATTTCGTTTTCCAGTTCTATGTGGCAAACGGCAGGCTGTCCTGCATGCTGACGATGCGCTCGTCCGACACCTTCCTCGGTTTGCCGTTCAACATCGCGCAGTATGCGATGCTGACGCACATGATCGCTCAGCAATGCGGCCTCGAGGTCGGAGAGTTCATTTATTCGGGCGGCGACGTCCATATTTATAAAGACCATATCGAGCAGGTCAAGCTGCAGCTGACCCGCAAGCCTTATCCGTTGCCGCAGCTTGTGCTGAAGCGCAAGCCGGCTACGATTTTCGATTACGTGTTCGAAGATTTCGAGATTGTCGGCTACGAATGCCATCCGACGATCAAGGCGACGGTATCGGTCTAGCAGACGGAGGTAGAACGCTCGCATGTCCATAACAATGATCGCCGCAATGGCGCGCAACCGCGTGATCGGCGCGGACAACGGTTTGCCGTGGAAGCTGCCGGACGACATGGCCTTTTTCAAAAGGAGCACGGTAGGCAAAACGGTCCTGATCGGCCGCAAAACGCTCGAATCGTTCAACGGTCCGCTCAAAAACCGGACGAACGTCGTATTGACCCGGCAGCGGGATTATCGGCCGGGAGGATGCGAAATTGTCCATTCGGTCGAGCAGGCGCTGGAGCGTTTCGGCGAAGGCGATCTGATGGTCGCGGGAGGCGCCGAGATATACCGGCAGCTGCTGCCGTATGCCGACACGCTATTGTTGACCGAGGTCGAGGCGGAAGTAAGCGGCGACGCGACGTTTCCCGCGTTCGACGAGACGGAGTGGCGGCTCGTTTCCAGCGAGTACCACCCGGCGGACGATCGACATGCCTATGCTTTTCGGTTCAATACGTACGAACGGAAACGTTCGTGACCGGATTGTGCGATTTTTGGCAGGCCAGTCACATTCCTATGTCGTTTAGTGCAAATGATTGTACGGATAATCCATTACGGGCCCGCTCGGCGGAATGATAACATTCTCGAATAGGGCAAGTCAGATGGTTACAACGATTGCCATTGAATCCGGGTAGGATTCCAACTATAGTTTTAATAGGTGGAGTATGCTGTCGGAATAGGTATGGATAGAGGGGGAACAACGATCATGTCAACACCAACCGGTTTTATGGAATATAGACGCGAGCTCCCGGCCGACCGGGACCCGCTGGAACGCATCAAGGACTGGGAAGAGTTCCATGCGCATATGCCCGAGGACCAGCTCCGTACGCAAGGCGCGCGCTGCATGGATTGCGGCACGCCTTATTGCCACACCGGGATCGAAATGGCGGGCGGCGCTTCCGGCTGTCCGGTCAACAACCTGATTCCCGAGTGGAACAACCTGGTATACCGCGGTCTGTGGCGGGAAGCGCTCGACCGTTTGCATAAAACGAACAACTTTCCCGAATTTACGGGCCGCGTATGTCCGGCTCCGTGCGAGGGCTCCTGTACGGTAGGTTTGATCGGCGAATCGGTTACGATCAAGACGATCGAGCAGGCGATCATCGACAAGGGCTTCGACGAGGGGTGGGTAACGCCGCAGCCTCCGAAATCCAGAACGGGCAAGAAAGTGGCGGTGGTCGGCTCCGGTCCGGCAGGACTGGCCGCAGCCGCGCAATTGAACAAAGCCGGCCATCTGGTGACGGTGTATGAGCGCGCCGACCGGATCGGCGGTTTGCTCATGTACGGCATTCCGACGATGAAGCTGGACAAAGCGGTCGTGCAGCGCCGCGTCGATCTGCTTGCCGCGGAAGGCGTCGAGTTCGTGACGAATACGGAAATCGGCAAAGACATCGCCGCGCCCGATCTGCTTAACAGCTTCGACGCAGTCGTTCTCTGCGGCGGCGCTACCAAGGCACGCGACGTCAACATGAACGGCCGCGAGCTGAACGGCATCATGCCTGCAATGGATTATTTGAACGGCACGATCAAGAGCTATCTGGACTCCGGCTTGGCCGACGGCAACTATGTCAGCGCCGCGGGCAAGGACGTCATCGTCATCGGCGGCGGGGATACCGGTACCGACTGCGTCGCCACGGCGCTTCGCCACGGCTGCAAGTCGATTACCCAATTCGGTACGCACGCGAAGGCGCCTCTCGAGCGGGATCCGATCAACAACCCTTGGCCGCAATTCCCGAACGTGTATACGCTCGATTACGCACAAGAGGAAGCGAAGGCGCTGTTCGGCGAAGATCCTCGCGCATTCTCAGTGCTGACGAAGAAATTCGTCGGGGACGAGAACGGCAACGTCAAGGAGCTTCATACGGTCAACATCAAGCGGACCGTAGACGAGTCGGGACGTAAAATTTACACCGAAATTCCGGGCACCGAGCGCGTATGGAAGGCCGATCTCGTCCTGATCGCCGTCGGCTTTGAAGGTCCGGAGAACACGTTGATCGATTCGTTCGGCCTGGAGCAGGACCGCCGCTCGAACGTGAAAGCCGCATACGGCAAGTACCGAACGAACGTGGAGAAGGTGTTTGCGGCCGGCGACATGCGGCGCGGACAAAGCCTGGTCGTATGGGCGATTAACGAGGGCCGTGAGGCGGCTCGCGAGGTCGATAAATATTTGATGGGGTCGAGCGTGCTGCCTTAATGCCGCGCTGAATGGCCGGTTGAACGCTCCATCATTGATTTGATTTCCGGATGACCGTATGATATGACTTGAAATAAGCGCCGAACGGCGCTTATTTCGTCGTTGCGGGACTTTATGCGCGGGAGGAATCACTCGGATGATAAAGTATGGATCGGACAAGATGACGGAGATGCGTTTCGAAGCGTTTGAAGAAAGAATCGACGTGCGGGACCGCCAATGGATCGACATTGAGCTTCGATTCACGCTCTCTCCGGACACGCCTGCGCCCGACGATCTGATCGACTTGACCGCGCTCGTCATCACCAATCTGGAGGGCCGCATCGCCCAGATCGTTCCGCAGGACGAAGGCATCGACTGCGACTATCAATTCACTTTCGTGGAAAAAGAGCAGTTGTCCGCCTATGTAAACAGCGCTGCCATACAACAAAAAATTGCAACAAAGGTATCCCGGTCAGAGGGCAAATTGTGGTAAAATCGAGACAGCGAGTTCCGGTAAATTGAGATGTCATGCGGCTCGAAAGGGTGATGGCTTTGACGGCCGAGCACGCCTCGATCTTAACCCCCAAGGATGTCGGCAACATCCGCAATTATGTCCGGCACAAGTATGCCGGCTTGCCGCAGGAACGGCATGCGGAGATCGTCGCGGACGCGGTGCATCGGATCATATACCGGCAGCTTCCGGAATACGGAGAAGCGTTGAAACGGCAACTGACATCGGATCTGATCCGCACGACCGTCGTCGGCGAGAGCCGTCCTGTGACGGCCGTCGATGTGCTTGAAGCCGGCCTTCGGCTCGGCTGGCGGCAGCCTCAGCTGAACGAACCGCTGCTTCGTTGGATCGAAAGCCGGCTCGGAGCGGCCGTGGAGCGGAAGGCGCTGGAAGCGGTTTTGACCGCTGCGCAGCAAGCCGCAGAGCCGGGCAGGGATTCCGCAAGCATAGCCTGGCTCCGCCTAAGGGAAATGACCGCCGTATCGGCGGGAGCCGGTATGGCCGGCGGCGAGGCTGCGCCGCTTGCCCCGGTTGTTCCGCTATTTTCGAAAGCGAGGCCGAAGACGCCGGCGGTTGTCTATGTGCTGCTGTCCATTGCGCTCGTATGCGGAATGGCGGTTTACGGCTGGCAGAATAATCGGGCGAATACCGCTTCGGACGCCCAACGCCGGCTTGCGCCGGCCATTCCCGTTCCCCGAGTGCCGATCGCGGACAAGCCCGGCTGGGCGATCGGGGAGATGGGGAGCGAAGTTCCCGAAGAGCTTCGCTATACTTACGTGGATGAAACGAAGGTCAAGGCCTTTCTGGCCGCCCGCAAATCGCTTTTGCGCCGGGAGCCGTATTATGGCGCCATCGTCGCGGCCGCGAGAGCGTACGATATCCATCCTTTGCTGTTGTTCGCGATTACCGGCCAGGAGCAATCGTTCGTGCCGGAGGACGGGGAATCGGCGAAAGAGATCGCGAACAATCCGTTCAACGTGTACCACAGCTGGCAGAAATACAACACGAACATCGAGGATTCGGCGGCCATTGCCGCCCGGACGATCATTACCTTAAGCAGGGACCGGCCGGAAGGAAAAGAGCCGATCGCATGGATCAACCGCAAATATGCGGAAGATCCGAACTGGAATAAAGGCGTGACACGGATGTTCGAATCGCTGAAGCAGGCGGAAGCGAAGCCTTCTGCCGTTAACGATTAACGACATTAACGACATTAACGACATTAACGATATTAACGACATGGACTGCATGCACAGATCCATACATACTAACTTATCATCATGATATTGGAGAGACCGACGTTGAAAACGCTCATTATCGCCGAAAAACCGGATATGGGGCGCACGATCGCCGCTGTCGTCGAGCCTGGAGCGCAGAACCGGCGCACGTATTTGGAGGGCCGGCGCTACATTATCACATGGGCGATCGGCCATTTGGTCGGACTGGCGGAGCCGGATCATTATGACGCGCGGTACAAGCGGTGGAACGACGCGGACCTGCCGATCATACCCGAGCAGTTCAAGCTGTGGCCGAATCCGCGAACCAAGGATCAGCTGGCGACGATCGGCGACCTGGCCAAACGCTGCGATTCGCTTGTCAACGCGTGTGACGCCGGGCGGGAGGGCCAGCTTATTTTTCACCTCATCCGCCGGTATTTGAAGCTGACGCAGCCCGCCCAGCGGCTCTGGATTTCCGACCTGACGCCCGAGACGATCCGCAAAGGCTTCGAGACGCTGCGCAGCGATACGGACTACGAGCCGCTCACGAGGGCGGCGCGCGCCCGGAGCGAAGCCGATTGGCTGATCGGCATGAATGCTTCGCGGGCGTTTACGATCCGTCATCGGGCGCTGCTGTCCGTAGGCCGGGTGCAGACGCCCGTGCTGGCGCTTATTTACGACCGCCATAAGGAGATTGAAGCGTTCCGGGCGGAAACGTATTATGTGCTCCATGGCGCTTTTCAGGCCGGAAGCGTATCCTACCGCGGCGTTTGGCAGGGCGAGAGGATCGCCGACAAGGAGCGGGCCGAAGCGATCGCCGCGAAGGTCGAGGGCCGCACGGGCACGATTGTGACCTATGATGTAACGGAGCAGAAGGAATTTCCGCACCGGCTGTACGATTTGACGCTGCTGCAGCGGGAAGCGAACGGCAAACACGGCTTTTCCGCGAAGAAGACGCTTGATCTGGCCCAGGCGCTGTATGAGAAGCACAAGGTCATTTCCTATCCGCGTACAAATTCCAACTATGTAACGGAAGAAAATCTGCCCGTCATGGGCAGGGCGCTGTCGATGCTGCAGAACGGCACCCCGTACGCCGAGCTGGCGGACAACGCCGACCGCGGGCGCGTGCATAAAGGCAACAAAGCCGTCTGCAACCCGTCGAAGGTCGAGGATCACCATGCGATTCTGCCGACGCCGAAGTGGACTTCCGGTCTGCAGCCCGACGAGCAGAAAATATACGATATGATCGTTCGCCGGTTTTTGTCGCATTATTATCCGCCTGCCGTGTACAAGCATCACGAGGTGTTGACCGAGGTCGAGGGCGAGACGTTCAAGACGAAGGTGAAGGAGCAGCTGGACGCCGGCTGGAAGGTTGTGCTGGACGGAGCCGGCGATGGGGAGAAGAAGCCGAAGGGCAAACGGAAGAAGGATGACGGCAAGGACGACGCGGAGGAAGAGACGCTTATCCTGGACGGCGGCTTTACGATCGATTCGAACGACCCGGCGCTTTGCAAAGGCGCAGAAATAACCGAGAAATCGACGCAGCCGCCGAAATCGTATACGGAAGGCACGCTTCTGAAGGCCATGGAGGGCGCGGGCAAGTCGATCGAGGACGACGAGCTTAGGGAAGCGATGAAGGATACGGGGCTCGGGACGCCTGCAACCCGCGCGGCGACGATCGAGCGGCTGAAGCAGGTCGGCTACATTACGCTGGCCGGCAAGAAGCTTGACATTACGACGAAGGGCTGCGCCGCCGTGGAACTGATCCGCGGGGCGGGCGTAGAGCTGCTGACGTCGCCGGAGATGACGGGCCGTTGGGAGCAGCGGCTGCATCAAATATCGAAGAACGAAGCATCCGACGAGAAATTTATGGAGAACGTCAAACGGTTCGCGGCGATGATCGTCGAGAAGGTGCGCATGCAGCTTCCCGCTGCGCCGGACGTATTTCAAGAGGAGCGGCGGGGTAAGGCCGCCGGTAAGAGCGGGCGCCCGGACAGGGCGCGGACGGCTGCGAATCGTTCCGCGAGCCGCGGAGGCGAAGCCGCCGCCGGCGCGGCGGACGGGAAGCCCGCCCCGGCGCGGAGCGACGGCTTGGCGGCTTGTCCGAGGCCGGGATGCGGCGGCCGTATGATCGAAGGCAAACGCGGCTTTGGCTGTTCGCGGTTCCGGGAAGGCTGTACGTTTGTGATCTGGAAAAACTATCCGGACAAAACGATCACGGCGACGATGGCCGTCGCGCTCGCGGAGAAGGGCGCCACGAACAAGCTGACCTTCAAGCGCAGCGACGGCAGCTCGTTCAAAGGCAAGCTGACGCTCGCGGATCCGGGCACGGGCCGCCTGGATACGGTTATGGACGCGTGAAAGAAATAGGCTTGCCCCTTGGACGAAGGGACAAGCCTATTTCGGTGTGTATGAATTACACGACTTCTTC
The DNA here is from genome assembly GCF_963515335.1 of uncultured Paenibacillus sp. Lineage (NCBI taxonomy): Bacteria > Bacillati > Bacillota > Bacilli > Caryophanales > Paenibacillaceae > Paenibacillus > uncultured Paenibacillus sp. Next base: position 17,215 of record NZ_CAUPYC010000021.1, read on the forward strand.
TTCCGTTTGGCGGATATGGTTCTCGATCGCCGGAGGGATTTCGGACAGCCGATGGAGGGAAAGAAAGGCGCCCTTCGGCTGGACGTCGATGCCGACGATGTTGTACAGCCATTCCGTCTCCGCCTTCATATGAATCGCATGGATGCCCGCGGTCAAGGCCGGCACGATGTCGGTTCGGATGGAATTGCCGATCATCCATGTCCGGGCGCGGTCGAAGCCGCCCGCCCGGACGATATTTTCCAGCGCCTCCACGTTCTTGTGGCGCCGGATATAGATTCGGCTGCCGAAATACCGCTCGAGCGAGAAGCGTTCGATTTTGCGCCGCTGGATGAGCGGTTCGCCTCCGGTGTACAGGTGAAGCTCATGTCCGGCGCTTGCCAGCCGGTCGAGCGTTTCCTCCATGAACGGATAAGGCTCCGTCTCCAGCTCATACACGCTAAGCCCCAGCTTCCACAGCGTATCCTCTTCGGCAGCGGATAAGGCATGGCCGTACAACGTAGAGAAATACCGGTACGTCTCGATGAACGACTGGGGAAAATGCTCGCTCTTGAAGCCGAGAGCGTGAACGCCCGCAATATCGATTTCGGTTTGTTTGTCGCGAACGGCTTGCGCCGTCAGGCCATGATCCCGAAACCATTCCGCCATCAGGTTGGCGAACCGGTCGATGACCCGATAAAAATATTTGTTGCAATGGACGAGCGTATCGTCCAGATCGAATAATATCGTTTGCTTCATATGCACTCCTTCTGTTGCCGCAGTCAAGGTTGTGATGCCGCTGCTGTCTTGTTAACCAATCTACCGCATCGGGCACGATCCGTCAAATTGCATAAGGGACGCGGTTTATCCGCATAATGAGGCGGGAGGTGATGAGCATGCCCGTCAACCGCAGCCAAACGGTCAAGCATCAACAGAACAACAAAAGCGTCAAAGAGACGGCAAGGACGGTCCAGCCGGAAAAAGCCGCCGATCGCCCGCCTGAACTGAACGGAATCGAAAAGCAGCTTCCTTAACCGGGCAAAGTGCTCACGGTGTATGTACAAGGGATCGAACCGATCCCTTTCTTTGCGTTTATGCGTATCTCTGCCGCTTGTCCGCCAGATCCGATTTGATGAAGGCGATGCGTTTGCGCACGTAGAAATCGAGGCTCTCGCCCTTCAGCTCTTTCGGAGAGACGACGGCATCCGCTTGGTTGTCGATAATGGTCAACGCCCCGTCCGAATAAAATTTAAACGTCAAATCCCGGAATGGCCGGTGCCTCTCGATAAATCTGTAATGCTCGCAACTCCGCATGTCATCCACCTCCGAAAGGATATCGCAAATCCATAATTATGGAACATATGTTCCCGATTCCATTATACCAAACGTTTGTTCGTGTGGAAAGTCTTTTTTGTTTCCCTTAAACTATTTTTTTAGAGGCACCGATTGGAAGAGGAGCGTACCCATGATCAAAGTCATGCATTTGATGAAGAAGATCCCGAACGGACCGACGGTATTGAACGATGTTACGTTTCAAGCCGACCGCGGCGAGCTGATCGCCGTCATGGGCGCGAGCGGCAGCGGCAAGTCGATGCTGCTCCGCTGTCTGGCGCTGCGGGAAACCTGGAGCGGCGGTTCGTTGTGGGTGGACGGCGTCGACGTTTTCCGCAAGGGATTTGCGGCCAAGCTGAAGCTGTGGCGGGAATTCGCCTACCTGGAAGAAAAACCGGCGCTCAATCCGAACCGAACTGCGCTCAAGAACACATTGGTGGGCACCCGCTATCAGACGCCTTGGTGGCGCATGCTTACGGGGATGGTGCGCAGTGACGATTATATGGGCGCCATGGACATGCTGGAGAAGGTGGGCCTTCTCGATAAAGCCCACGCGAAGGCGGCGAAGCTGAGCGGCGGCGAACGCCAGCGTGTGGCGATCGCGCGAGCGCTCGTTCACGGCGCGAAGGTGATTCTGGCCGACGAGCCGGTAACGGGGCTTGATCCCCACGCAGCCGAAGCGATTTTGACCGACTTGCGAAACCTGTGCCATACGCAGGGCGTGACGATGATCGTCGTGCTGTCGCAGAGCGATTGGGCGGAGCGGTTCGCGGACCGCATACTCGGATTGAACCGGGGCGAGCTCGTGTTCGACATTACGGGACGCAGGCTGACGCAGCGCGAAAAAACGCTGCTGTAAGCCGGCGGCATTTTACGGCATTTCTATGAAAGGTCGGCGGAACGGGCGCATACAATGAACCATCCTTCGATAAAGGCGGGTGTTCATGTATGGCATTTATGCTGCCGGCCATCGTACAAGCGGTAAAAATAGAACGGCCGAAAACCGAAATCTGGTATCCTTCGGTTACCGGCTTCCAGAACGCGCAAGCAGGCGGGGCGGTCCGTCATGCGATAAGGGAAGAGGTGCGAGCGCTTGCGGCGTCGCAAGGCAGCCTTGCCGATCCCCGGTCGGAGATGATCGGATGGTTTGAGACCAAAACGAACGAGAAGGGCGTTTTCAGCCTCTCGCTGTTCAATTACGCCTATACCGGCGGAGCGCACGGCCTGACCTTGCAAAAGTCGCTTACCTTTTCCCTGGCCGCAGGCCGGCGGTATGGGCTTGCGGAGCTGTTCAAGCCGGGCAGTCCGTACATAGCCGTCATTTCCGAGCTGATCCAAGCGCAAATCGCAAGGCGTGACGTTCCGGTCCTGGAGCCGTTCAAGTCGATTCGCGCGGATCAGGACTTTTATGTCGCCGACCGTTCGCTGATCGTGTATTTTCAGCTCTATGAGCTGACGCCGTATGTATACGGCTTTCCTTATTTTCCGATTTCGGTCTATGACCTGCAGCAGATCGTGAATGAGGACGGTCCGCTTGGGCCGATGCTTGTGAACGATTAAGGCTGCGGGCTGCGCGCATCTTTTTTGTCCGGCCGGGAAGGGGAACGGGCGCGGTCCGTCGAAAACAACTACAAACCCCCACGGATGAGGAGAGGCGGCATGAGCGACAAACTCGTCATTCCGGCGATGCTGATCGTCGTTGTTATAGCAGGCATAGCGGCATTGCTGCTATCTCGCGGCAAAGGCTCCGCTTCCGGCCGGCAGCCGGGCGGGACCGCCGAAGCCGAAAAACAGAGCTTGCCGGTGCCGATGGAGCAGCCGGTCGATCGCCCCTCCGGACCGCGGAGAAGCGAAGAGCCTCGGCACATCCTTATCGTTGACGACCAGCCGGCCATCCGGATGCTGCTCGCGGAAGTTTTTCAAGCCTCGGGCTTGGTCGCGCATGAAGCCTCCTGCGGCCGGGCGGCAATCGAAACGTTCCGGAACGAGCCGGTCGATTTCGTTCTGCTCGATCTGAAAATGCCCGATATGGACGGAATTGAAGCGCTTCGCGTCATTCGGACCATGAATGGCGAGGTAGAGGCGGTTATGATATCGGCTTGCGGCGATGCCGAGAGGATTGAGGCGGCGCGCGGGCTCGGGGTGCGCCAATTTTTTACGAAGCCGTTCGATATCGAGAAGCTGAGGGATTACGTTCTCCATCAACTGCATGCGCATGAGCGCTATACGGAAATAAACGATACGGAGTAGGAGCCGGCGGATGAAAAAGTGGATCGGCATAGCGGCGCATGCTGCGCTCGGAGTGGTTTTTCCCTATGTGCTGGGCGGGACGATCGTGCTGTTGTACGGCTTGATGACGCCGTCCGTTGTGGAGGATAAGGTTATAGGCGCATTGATTGCAGGCACCTATTTGGCGTTGCTGGCCGCCGTCAATTGGGCAATCCTGCGGGGAGAGACGCGGCGCGGCATCGGAGCCGGGCTTCTCCGGCACGCCGCGGCATGGCTGGCCGCCGCCGCCGTTATGTTTTATCTCGTTCGCCAATCGATCGTTTGGCCCCTTTAGCCGGATTGGCGGACGAACCGCGGCATGAATACCCTGAAAGGCGGTTTCCGCTTCGCAGGGTGTTTTTTTGTTGGCGTGCCCAGAGGCACGCATCTTTCTCTCATTTCCCGGCCTTTTATTTCCCGCCTCGTTATTTCCCGGGGAAGCGCAAAAAACTTCATGAATATTCCGAATTCGACAAACAATTCTCTTGTCCCGTTGTCGAATCCCGGAGGCGGCTGCGGCGGCCGGTTTGCCGGCGAAACCCGGTCGATCATCTTCGGATTGACTTCGGCAACAGTTTTTCTCATAATAGCAGGAAATACGGAAGGTAAAGAGGAGATGGAAGGTGGAGCAGGGGGAGAAACTGGGCATGCTGCTGGCCGTAAACACGGGCAAGCCGGTACCCGTCATGCACGGCAGGCAGGAGGTGCAGACCGGCATATTCAAAAAGACCGTCGCCGGTCCGGTCAGGATTACGGTCAACGGATTGCCCGGCGACGGGCAGGCGGATCCCGTCAACCACGGCGGACCGGACAAAGCCGTCTGCGTCTATACGCAGTCTCATTGGCGGCATTGGGAGCGGGTTTGGGGAGAGCCGCCTGCGTTCGGCGCGTTCGGTGAAAATTTCACGATCAAGGACGGCGTGGAACAGGATGTCGGCATCGGCGACATCATCCGGGTCGGCGGGGCGGTCGTGCAGGTTTCCCAGCCGCGTTTGCCCTGCTTCAAGCTCGGCCTTAGGCACGGCAAACCGGAGCTGCCCGGGATGGTGCTGGAAACCGGCTATACCGGCTATTATTTCCGTGTTCTGGAGGAAGGCGACGTGCGGGAGGGGGATACACTGATACGTATTATGCGCCAGCCTGTGCGGCTGTCCGTGTATAAAGCGGTGCGGATTATGAAGTTCGAACGGACGAGCCTCGAGGCGGCGGAACGCCTCCGGGCCGCCCCGGGATTGGCCGAATGCTGGAAGGAAGAGCTGGGCATACGTATCGAAAAGCTGCGTTCCGGCGCAGAAGGAGGCGAGCCGCTGTGACGAAGAAGCGGAGAACGGTGTTGATCACCGGGGCAGCGGGAGGTATCGGAAGCCGGCTGTCCGAGGCTTATGCCGAAGCCGGCTATCGCGTCGCGATGACCGATGTGGCGGCGTCCCGGGGCGGGGAGATCGCCGAAGCGATCCGGAGCCGCCTGGAAGCGGCGGATATCCGGTTCGTGGCGGCCGACCTGGCCAAGCCCGAGGAAATATCCTCGTTGTTCGGGAAGCTGGACGAAGCCGGCTTTGCGGCGGACGTCCTGATCAATAACGCCGGCTTCGGCATAAACAAAAGTCCGTACGAGCTGGCGGTGGAGGAATGGGACAGCGTTCTGCACGTCAACCTGCGCGGAACGTTTCTGTGCGCCCGCGAAGCCGGCTTGAGAATGCGTGAGCGCGGCGGCGGGCGCATCATCAATATCGCCTCGACGCGCGCGTTTATGTCCGAGCCGCACTCGGAGGCCTACGCGGCGACCAAAGGCGGCATCGTCGCTTTGACGCACGCGTTGGCCGCTTCGTTCTCCCCTGACGGCATTACCGTCAATTGCATCAGCCCGGGCTGGATCGAGACCGGAGACTACGGGGCGCTGAGAGGCGTCGACCATGCGCAGCACTGGTCGGGCCGGGTAGGCCGGCCGGACGACATCGCGCGGGCCTGCCTTTTCCTGTCCGATCCGGGGAGCGGTTTCATCAACGGGACGAACATGACCGTCGACGGCGGCATGACGAAAAAAATGATTTACGAGGAATAAGAAAACCGGACATGCCGCTCCTGGAGGCGTGCCCGGTTTTTCGCGTCATGGCCGTTATTTCGCCGCGCGCTGCGCGGCCGCGTTCTCCGCCTCGTCCGGGTTGCGGACGAACAAGGCGGTGACCATGGCCAGGACCATTGCGATCAGGCCGTACAGAAAAAGATCGCGGATTCCTTGCATGAAATCAGGCGCGTTGATCAGCAGGCCGCCCATGATCGTGACGCCGATCGCCGTGCCGATGTTGCGGGCGAACATTTGGAACGACGCCGAAACGCCCTTCTCATGCGGCGCGACAAGCTGCTGAGAGCCGATGATGCCGACCGTGAACAGCAGCCCGAAGCCGGCCCCCTGCACGAACAGGGCGATGAACACGTACCAGAAGCCTTTGCCCGGTCCGAGCAGGGCGAGCATTGCGCCCGAGCCCAGTATAATGCCGTTGCCGATCAGCATCAGGCGGGCATAGCCGTGGCGCAGCACCCATTTGCCGGCAGGCGTCGCGGTAATCATCCAGCCTGCCGACATGCTCAGCAGCGAGACCCCGCTCTCGAACAGGCTGTAGCCTTTCTCCTGCAGAAACAGAGGCACGTAGCTGGAGGTGCCGAACAACGCCGCGCAAGCGATGAAGCCGTTGATAATCATCCAGCGCACCGGTTTGTTTCGGAACAGGGTGAGCGGAACGATCGGCGAAGCGTGCCGTTTCTCGTATAAATAGAATAATACGATCAGCAGCGCGCCGGCGGCCGCATAAGCGTAAGGATACGTTTCGATCGTCGTGGCGGCCAGCAGCAGGCTGATGCCCGCGGCGAACAGGACGGAACCGAAAACATCGACCTTCGCCCGTTTGGGCTCGTACGCCTCGTCATAGCCGAGCAGCAGCACGAACGAGATGATGCAGATCGGAATGTTAATGTAGAAAATCCACCGCCAGTTCAGCTCCTCCACGAACAAGGCGCCGAGCAGCGGGGCAAGCACCGCCGAAAGGCCCCACATCGCGGTGAACAGCGCTTGGATTTTGCCGCGCTGCTCGACGGGGTACAGATCGCCGGCAATGATGATCGGGAACGGCATCATGACGCCTGCCCCGATGCCTTGAACCGCGCGGAAGAGGACCAGCTGAAGCATCGTATCCGCCATCCCGGAGAGAAGCGATCCGAGCAGGAACAGGATGATGCCGATGCCGAAAATGCGCTTGCGTCCGAACAGGTCGGAAATCCGTCCCGCCAGCGGCGACAGGACGGTGGCAAAAATCATGTAAGACGTGAACGACCAGGCAAACAGCGACCGGCCGTTCAGCTCGTCGGCGATGACCGGCATCGTCGTGTTCATGATTGTCGAATCCATGGAAGCGACCAGCATGGCGAGCACGATGCTGGCCATGACGGCGGCTTTGCGGCTTATCATCTTTCGTCTCCTCCATGTCTAATGGCAGCGAAGACCGAAGCCGGGAGCCGACCGGGGTTTTCGCGGCAAAATGAAACGATACGGAAAACGTATACTATCGTACCATATGAAAGGCGTTTTGGCACGCCGTGCGACAGCCGTGCGGCGAGATGTAAATAACTCCGGTAAAATCGCCATGCCCGCGGCATATACATAGGCAACACGGTTCATCGCGGCGGGCGGGACGGCGGTTCTGCGGACGGCGCTGCATAAAAATAAAAGAAAATGCATTTTACAGGGAGGAACACTCTATTCGATACCGGCGTAAGCTGGTATACTTATAGATGGAATTTTCTAAGTTTTACAACTTGACACGGAATGCCGAAAGTTCGGACTATTCGACAAAGGAGTGGAGACATGGCGATTTTACCGAAGACGAACGAGCTTGGATTTTTCGAGATCCGCCTGGAGTCGATCGGCGGTTTGGGCGCAAACCTGGCCGGCAAAATGCTGGCTGAGGCGGGCGTAGTTGGAAGCGGATTCAACGGAGTCAGCTTTTCTTCGTACGGATCGGAGAAAAAGGGCTCGCCCGTTAAAGCGCATATCCGGTTTTGCGATCTGGACGTCAACATCCGCGACACCACCCCGGTGGAACGGCCGCACATCGTGGGCATTTTTCATGAGAACCTGTCCAAAACGGTCAACGTCATCAGCGGCATTTACAAGGACAGCATGGTGCTGGTCAATTCGGCGAAAACGCCGGAGGTGCTGAAGGACAAATTGAACATGCTCGGCGGCACGCTTGCGGTCGTCGACGCAACGGGCATCGCCCTCGATGAGAACAACCGCGTCAACATGGCCATGCTGGGCGCCTTGTTCCGCCTTTGCGATTTTCTGGATGCCGAACATATGAAAGGAATCATCCGCAAGTCGCTCGAGAAAAAGTACCCGCAGGCCGTCGAGCCCGCGCTCCGCACGTTCGACCGCGGCTACAACGAGGTCAGGTCGCAAGCCTTCGGTCTGCCGGAGGGCGCGGCTATGCCGCTGCCGACCCGATGGGATATTCCGGCGCTCGGATGGGCGACCCAGCCGATGGGCGGCATGATCACGAATCCCGGCAACAGCATCCTGAAGGATTTGAGCATTTCGCGCCAGGGCATGATGCCGCATTTCGACGATGAGAAGTGCATCCATTGCGCGGCCTGCGATACGGCCTGCCCGGACTTCTGCTTCGTTTGGGAGGAACAGCCGGACAAGAAGGGACGGCCCCAGATGTTTCTGCAGGGGATCGATTACCAGTATTGCAAAGGCTGCTTGAAGTGTGTGGTAGCCTGCCCTACGGAAGCGCTCGTGTCGGAACGCGAGACGGACGGCTACGGGGACGCGAACCGTGTGCCGCATCGGTTTATTTTGGCGAATTGACGGCTTGAACCGGTCCAAACTTATTGCGAGGTGAGCATGTAATGGCAATCGAAATCAATAAGGAGCTGTCCGGCGGCCTGGTAGAGCAGCGGATGGTCTATGAATCCGGCAATGAAATGGCGGCCTATGCGGCGCATCAGATCAACTATCACGTGATGGGGTATTTCCCGATCTCGCCGTCGACGGAGGTCGCGCAATTTCTCGACCTGATGAAGGCGAACGGCCAGCACGACATCAAGCTGATTCCGGCAGACGGCGAGCACGGCTCGGCGGGCATCTGCTACGGCGCTTCCGCCGCCGGCGGGCGGGTGTTCAACGCGACGAGCTCGAACGGCTATCTCTACATGCTGGAGCAGATGCCGGTCCAATCCGGCACGCGCTTCCCGATGGTCATGAACCTCGTGTGCCGCTCGGTATCCGGTCCTCTCGATATTCACGGAGACCACTCCGACCTGTATTTCGCGCTCAACACGGGCTGGCCGATTCTCATGTGCCGCGACCCGCAGGCGGTCTACGATATGAACATCATGGCGATCAAGCTGGCAGAGGACCCGGAGGTCCGCCTGCCGGTGCTGGTGGCGTCCGACGGCTACTTCACCTCGCACCAGAAACGCCGCGTCCAGACGTTCGCGAACCGCGCGGACGTGCACCGGTTCGTCGGCGAGCTGCCGCCCGCCGGCTTCGCGCATGTGCTGGACCGCAACAACCCGATTACGGTCGGCCCGTACATGAACGAGCCGGATTATATCAACAACTGCTACCAGCAGTCGATGGCGATGTACCGGGCGGGAGACGCGTACGACCGGATTCGCAAGGAATACGCGCTGCTGACCGGCCGCGATTATCCGATTCTGGACCTGTACCGGATGGAGGACGCCGAGGTGGCGGTGTTCCTGATGAACTCGGCCTCGGAGATCATCAAGGACGTCGTCGACCAGCTCCGCGGGCAGGGCATCAAGGCCGGCTCGATCGCGCCTAACATGATCCGGCCGTTCCCGCAGAAGGAAATCGCGGAAGCTCTGCGGGGCGTCAAGGCCGTCACGATCGGCGACCGGGCAGACTCTTACGGCGGACATGGCGGCAACATGACGAACGAAATCAAGGCCGCGCTGTTCACGCACGGCAATTCGACGACGAAGGTGGTCAGCCGAATCTACGGATTGGGCGGCAAAGACTTCTACGCGGAGGACGGCCATCATTTCTTCCGTCTTGCAATCGAAGCGGCCGAGAAGGGCCATGTCGACGTGCCGTTCGATTATTACGGCCACACGGCGGGCGATCCGGACAAAGCGCCGAAGCGCGTGCTTGAGCCGCTCCGGTTCGAGGATCTGAAGACCGGTTTGATTACGGCCGAGCGCGACGAGGCGACCGGCAAGCTGAAGGTCAAGGTGCCGCCCGTGCGCCAGCTGACGAAGAAGCCGAAGCGTCTGGCGCCCGGACACGGAGCCTGCCCGGGCTGCGGCATTTTCTCCGGATTGGAATTGTTCTTCAAGGGAATCGAGGGCGATATCGTCGCGCTGTACCAAACGGGATGCGCGATGGTCGTCACGACCGGCTTTCCGTATTCCTCGCACAAGGCGACGTACATCCACAACCTGTTCCAGAACGGGGCGGCCACACTTTCCGGCGTCGTGGAAATGTTCTGGGAGCGCAAGCGCCGCGGCGAGCTTGACGGCCTCGGCTTGAAGGATGATTTCACGTTCGTCATGATTACCGGAGACGGCGGGATGGACATCGGCATGGGCCCGGCCATCGGCAGCGCGCTCCGCAATCATAAAATGATCATTCTCGAATATGATAACGAGGGCTACATGAACACGGGCGCGCAGCTGTCGTACTCGACGCCGCTCGGCCATCGCACCTCGACGTCGAACGTCGGCAAGCACCAGGGCGGCAAGCTGTTCCATCACAAGGACACGGCGCAGATCATGGCCGCGACGAACATTCCTTATGTGTTCACGGGCTCGGAGTCGGTGCCGCAGGATTTGCTGCGCAAGGCGGCGAAGGCGCAATATTACGCACAGAACGAGGGGCTCGTCTACGGGAAAATTCTGATCACCTGTCCGCTGAACTGGCTTTCCGAGGAGAAAATCGGCCAAACACTGATCGACGATGCCGTCAACGCCTGTTTCTTCCCGCTGTATGAGATCGAACAGGGCATTACGAACATCACGTACAACCCGGAGGAGAAGGGGAAGCGGATTCCGCTCGCGGATTGGCTCAAAAACATGGGCAAGACGAAGCATATGACCCGTCCCGAATACGCCGAGGCGCTGAAATCGTTCGAGGACGAGGTCGAGCGCCGCTGGCAGCGGTTGAAGGCGAAGCACGAAAGCCCTTATTTGTAGGGGATGGCCGACATGTCGATAACGACAAGCGGCGTGGCGTTCGCTTCTTTCAGGGCAGCCGCCTCGGGCGGGGAAACCGCGTTCGGTGCGGAGCTCGTGAAGGAGGGCTTCGCGGCCGTGCGCCGGTTTCTGGAGGATTTCCGCATTTATTTGCAAAAGTACGACGAAGAGGAAGCCGACGAGGCGGGGCGGCTGCTCGCACGCGGGAAAGCCGCGCTGCCTAACCCGGGCGCGGTCAGTCCATCCTGGGCGGAGATCTGGCGGGAGTACGAGGGCATCATCGGCTACAAATCGGCAATATTCGGCAGCGTGCCGGCGGAGCGGCGTTCCGGGGAGTGGCAGGTGCTGCTCGACAACCCTTATACGAACGGCAATATCGCCGTCTATCCCGCGCTCACTTTTCTGGAAGCGGCATATATGCATGCTTATTTCCGCACCGGACTGGAGAAAAATGAGATCATCCGCATGCAGCGAATCGAGACGGTGATTTCTCATACGGGAGCGGACGGGACATCGGTGCGGGGCAGGTTTCTTTCTTGATTGCTTCGATGCCGCGATAGCGGTAAGAAAGGAGGGGTTCCATGAAGGAAATCCCGACGGCTTACGTCAAAACGAACCAAATCGGCATCGTGCTGACGGTGCTCGCCGCGATTGTTCTTGATTTGCCGTGGCTGCTGGCAGTCCTGTTCGTTATCCAGTTGATCGGCTTTCTGCTCGGCTTGCGCTATAACCTTTTCATCGCGCTGGCGAAGCCTTTCCTGAAGCCGGAAGGCGGGACGCAGGCCGCCGAGCTTACGCGGTTCAACAACACGCTGGCTCTTACCTTTTTGACGGGCTCCCTCATTTGCTGGGCGCTCGGGTGGCTGACGGCGGGGTACGTATTGGCGGGCATGCTGGCGATTGCGGCTTTTATCGCGGTGTACGGCTATTGCGTGGGGTGCACCATATACTTTCAATTCAAGCAATTCCGGGCAAGGCTTCGGGCGTGAACCGGTTTAAGGCAATCGCTGTTCAGGGAAAAAACGAAAAGGTGCCGACGGCCTACGCCGCGGCGCCTTTTTGAATGAAGATGGCCAGTTCCATGGAACGCAATACCTCTGATACATACCGTGGAGTTTAACGCTGGATTTCGGTCTTTATCGGGTTCCCCGCTCGCCGATCAGATGCGCGGCAATTTTGCGGCCGTGGAAGCGTCCGGTTTCGATGAATATTTCGTTGGCTTCGCGCCTGGAGGCGACGACGCCGGCCAGATAGACGCCAGGCACGTTCGTCTCCATCGTATTCTCGTCGAAAAACGGCCAGCCTTCCGGCTCGATGCGCACGCCCGTTTCCGACAGAAACCGGCGGTCCGGGTGAAAGCCGGTGAGCGCCAGCACGAAGTCGTTCGGCAGCCGCTCCTCGCCGCCCGCGGTAGACACCGTAACCGATTCCTCTTCAATCGATACGACCTGTGAAGCGAACATCATCCTGATCCGGCCTTTCGCGGCCTTGCTCTCGAACAGCGGAAGCACCCACGGCTTGATTCCCGAGGCATAACCCGCTCCCCGATACACCACGGTAACCTCCGCTCCGACCCGATCCAGCTCCAGGGCGGCGTCGATCGCCGAGTTGCTGCCGCCGATGATGACGACCCGGGTGCGGGTGTACGGATGGGCCTCGCGAAAAAAGTGGCTGACCTTGTCGAGTTCTTCGCCCGGAATGCCGAGCATGTTCGGGTGGTCAAAGTAGCCGGTCGCGATGACGACGCGATCCGCCTCGTACCGCAGCGGCTTGCCGTAACGGTTGCGGGCTTCCAGCGAGAACCGGCCGTCGGGCAAGGGCGCAAGCCGCGTAACCTCGGTGTATGTATGCATCCGTACCTCGCGCCTCAGGGCGACGCTGCGGTAATAATTCAACGCTTCGATCCGAGTCGGCTTGTCGCCTGTGGTCGTAAAAGGAATGTCCCCGATCTCCAGCAGCTCCGGCGAGCTGAAAAATTGCAGGTAGACGGGATACTGCGAGATCGAATGGACGACGTTCCGCTTCTCGATAATGAGCGGATCAAACCCGGCCCGCTGCAGCTCGATCGCCGCCGCCAGGCCGCACGGGCCGGCTCCGATGATGATGATTCGTTCGGTATGCATCCTATTATGTACCTCCTTGCGCCTTCCGTCGACGCGAATCAACCTTATTGTACTATCCGCAGCCGCCACGATCAACGAACCGACCTGTGTACGATCGGCGGAATGATGTATAATAAGGTACAAGTTCATGCGCGCTCGCCGTGTGAGACTCCGTTCCTCAGGTCGTCCGGAACTCCGTCCGGAACTCCGTCCGGGCTTGAACGCGCGCGGGAAATGCTGTATTGTGTTTACTGACAAGGAGGAATTGCCCATGCGTCGGCGTTTTGTCATCGAAGCCGTGATGGTGGCGACATACGGGCAGCTGCTCGTGCCGAACCGTCCGGTCGATTATGTGATTCCCTATTCCACTATTATGGAATTATACGATATGAAAGAAGGCGCGGAACCGGTCATGGACGATCCGGAGGACGACCGGCACGTCAAAACGAAAATCGCCGAGCTGATCGAATTTTTCCAGGATCCGCTCAACAAGAAAAAAATCGAACGCGCGCTCCAGGTTCCCTGGCGGGAAAGCTCCCCTTTGATCCTGAACGAAAATGTGTCGTTTATTGTCATGAACGCGCTGGACAACGCGCAGTTCGGGGAGTTTTTCGATCCGATCGAGACGGAACAAATTTTGACGGCCGGCAGGCTGCAAATTCCGCTGCTGACCGACCAGCTCGAGCTGCAGGACCGGATCATCGAAGCGGAAGCGCCGGTTCAGATTTACGATATCGAGGATTTCGAGTTCGCGGTCGAGGAAGGCATCTCGGAACAGGACTGGCAAACGAGCCGGGACCTGTAGTCATCATTTTCGGGCGTATGGCCAATAATACTCCTGTTCGTATGAGAACGATAAGGAGGCAACCGAAATGGCGACAAGCCGCAACCATCAAGGCGCGCACGGCATCGGCCAGGCTGAGGGGCAGCTGCAGCAGCAGATCGAGGCCGCAACGGAGCTGCAGGGAGGCAGCAAGCCGGACCGGGACGTCAAGCGTGCAGCGAACCGCCGCGACAGCGAGCTGGACGAGATTATCGAAACATAACCATTCAAATGCAAACGGAAACGGGAAGCGTCTTGCCGGCGGGCAAGGCGTTTTTTGTATATTTTATATCCTTATGGGGTCCCCGAAAAGTAATCGGATTAAGCTACACAGCATCACGTCACTTTTTGGGATTATTTTGACCGCATTTCTCCATGATTCGCGCTCTTCCACGGGGGTTATAGGAAGGTACGAGTGGGACAACCGAGTGGAGGGGTACGCATGCAGACGATATGGAAAGGGGCCGTCAGCTTCGGGCTCGTCAATGTGCCGGTCAAAATATTCACCGCTACGCAGGAAAACGACATTGCGATGAAAATGCTGCATAAGGAGTTCCATGTCCTGATCCATTACGCCAGAACATGCCCGAAATGCGACGGGGAAGTGAAGTGGAGCGAAATCGTAAAGGGCTATGAATATGAGCCGGGCCATTTCGTGACGTTCGAGAAGGAGGAGAAAAAAACGAACGTCGTCGACCTTATGGAAGCGCTGCGGGCAAGCCTACAGCAGCGTGACTCGGCCGGCGCGGAAACGGCCGGGGGCGCGAAGAAGCGAAAGACGGCGGCAGGAGCCAAGCCGGCTGCGGGCGGGAAAAAGGACAATGCGGACAAGGAGACCGGCGCCGCGAAGCGGACAAAGCGGGCCAAATCGTCCGGATCGAAACGGACGGGGAGCTGACGGATGAAGCTGCGTCCTTTTGTTCCCATGTCTCCGATCCTGACCGCCCAATTGCCGAAGGGAGAGCAATGGCTTTATCAGCTGAAATGGGACGGCTACCGCATTGTCGCCCATGTGAACGACGGCAGCGCCCGGCTTTACTCCAATACGATGCTGTCGAAAAACAAGCCTTTTCCCGAGCTGGACTACGCGCTCTCACGATTGAAAGGCTCTTTCGTGCTGGACGGAGAGGCCGTCATTCTCGATGAAGCTTCCGGCACGCCGAGCTTTCAGCGGCTGCAGCAGCGGGACAAGCTGAGCGATTCCAGGCTGATCACCGCCGCCGCTTTGCAGAAGCCGGTCCAATACATTTTGTTCGATCTGCTTGCCGCGGACGGAGACGACTTGCGGCCGCGGCCGCTTACGGAACGGTTGGCCTTATTGACCGAGCTTGTCGAGTCCTGGGGTGAATCCGAAACGTTCTTCCTCGCGGATTCGTTCGCGGACGGCGACCGGCTCTGGGAGTGGGTGGCGGAGCGCGGCTGGGAGGGCGTCGTCGCCAAGCGCAAGGACAGCCAATATGCGGCGGGAAAAGATCACGCGGACTGGTTCAAGCGCAAAACGGCGCTGCGCATCGAAGCCGAAGCCGTCGGCATTCTCATCAGGGAAGGCCGCATTGCCAGCCTTGCGGTACGCCGCAACGGCATTATCGATGCCAAATGAATCCCGCAGTTGCGGCAACGATCCTTATCCGCCGAAAAGCTGACAAGGGAGCGCCGCGTTTTATGGCAAGAAGGATGCATAGGCTGCTTCTTTTGGCGGATACTGTAAACCAAAGGAGCGTGTGCCATGAACGAAACGTTCGCCTTAACAGCCGGGTTGGAAGAAATCCGCGAGCAATTTGAAATCAATAAAGTGATCGCGGTGCACCAGCCGCGCGGCCGGATCGAACCGACGGACGATGTGCCGATTATTGTCGGCCGCAGGCGGGAGCGCATGCTGGTCGAATCCCGCTGGGGCCTGTTTCCTTTCTGGGCGAAGGATTCGGTCCATGCCGACCTGCGCGGCGTCTTGTCCAAGCCGATTTTTGATAGGATCGTCAAAAAGCAGCGTTGTGTCGTTCCCGGCACCGCCCTTACCCGACGCATGCAGGACGACGGCAAGGTGAAGCGCCAGGCCCGGCTCACCGTCAAGGACCGGGCTTTATTCGGTATGGCCGGCATCTATGAGGAACGGATCGACCCGCGCGGCGCCGTTCACCGGTCCTTCACGATCGTCACGACTTCGCCCGAGGGCGAGGCAGGCGCTTATTTCAGCGGCGTGCCGCTTTTTCTAGAGCCGGATGTCCAGGAGGCGTGGCTCGATCCCTCGCTGCGGGACAAAACGTTGTGGCAGAACCGGTTTGAGCCGCTCGGCGCGGACAGGCTGCGGCTCACGGTTGAAACGACCGAGCCGGCGCCGCTTTTTTTCCATTAAGAAAACCGCCTCATGACAGCCCGGATCCGATGTGTTACCTTCTGTATACAGGATAGAGCGGGAGGAGCTGAGGGGAAGTGGATGACCAAAAATCCCGCTGAGCCGTCGAGCGAACGGCCCTTGTCGTCAGGAGGGAAGGCGGGTGGCTTCGGATTCGCGCAAACGGCAAAGAGGTCCGTGTGGACGCCGGCAAAGCCGCGGACGGCATCACGCCCGGAGATACGGTCAAGTGGGATGGAAGCAAATGGACGTTATTGCGCTGACGGACAAAAAGCCTCCGAATCGCTGAAGGATTCGGGGGCTTTTGCCGTTTCGTCAACATATGGGGACGTATAATTTTTTTCGCTTCAGGCCGTTTTCGTACCGCGTACCATCGATTTCACGATTAATACGTCCAGCTCTTGGCTGACCCGAATCACATCGGGATGAAGCAGGTTCATCCGGTTGCGCTCGGCGATTCGAAGCAATTCTTTTTTCATTCGGCATATTTGTTCCTGAATTTCCATTCTCATCACCCGATTTCGGATTTTTTCGGACAAGCCCATCATACCGGATAATTGTGAGGAAAAAATAAAGGAAATATGAGGTTTTATAACAGGCGCCAACAGTCATCATTACAGCAAACGAAAGCCCGTGAAACGAATCCGACACGGAAATCGGACCTTTAGCGGACAAATTTGAGGCTCTCGCCACCCCGGTTTTTCGGATGCTGTCGGTCGCTGTCTGTCATGGAATATAGTTGCTTGATTTTTGTAAGTGATGGTCCTATAATCATAGCAACCGACGTCGCCGCGGAAGCGGCGAAGGGCCGGAAGAGGAGGGAAAAATGAATGAGCGATAATGGGCAACGGACACAGCGCGGCATCAAACGCGTCTGGAACGCGCGCAAAAACGACATTAGTTCCACGCATCGGAACAGCTTGATTCTGGAGCCCGGTCCGGGGCATTTCGAAGAGCACGATCCGTTTCTGCTGCTGGCGGAGGACTGGTTCGGCAGAGGTTCTTTCGACGTGCATCCGCATCGCGGCATTGAGACCGTCACGTATGTGATGGAAGGGAGACTGGAGCATTACGACAACAAATCCGGCGGCAAGGACGAGCTGCTGGCCGGCGACGCCCAATGGATGACCGCAGGCCGGGGCGTTATTCATAAAGAGGATCCCGCCGAAGGCGAGACCGTCCATTCCTTGCAGCTGTGGGTCAATCTGCCGAGCGGGGAGAAGATGACGGAGCCCCGGTACCAGAACCTGCGCGCGGCGAACATGCCGGTGCGCGAGGAGCCGGGGGCGAAGATCCGTATATTCTCCGGCGAGTCGGGCGGCGTGAAGACGCCTACCGTCAACGTCGTACCCGTAACGATGGTTGAATTTCGGTTGGAGCCGGGCGTCACGGTGAAGCAGGACCTGCCGGGCGGCTACAACGGTTTTTTCTTCGTATTGGAGGGTGAAGGCCGTTTCGGCCGTGAAGGCGTTAAAGGTACGGAGCGGCAAGCGCTGATGTTGGGGCCCGGAGAGGAAGGACTCCCCAGCGAGGTGACGATCACCGCGGATACGCCGCTTCGCGCGCTGCTCTACGCGGGACAGCCGCTGCGTGAGCCGATTGCGGCCCGTGGGCCGTTCGTCATGAACACCGAGGAGCAGATCAGGCAGGCGTATCAGGATTACCGGGACGGCAAATTCGTATAAAGCTGACGTTTGGAGTAGGCCGGTCGAGAACCGGCCTTTTTGGCCGCCGTTGTCCATTTGCCGCTACTTACCTTAAGTTTACTTACTGACACCCGTTTCCGTTCTTATCGAAAGCCGCAATCTGACTTATAATGGAGCGGAAAGAATAAGTTCTAATCATTTGGAGGGATAGTAATGAATTATCGTATGCTCGGCAAGACCGGCTTGAGAGTGTCGGAGGTCGGTTACGGCGCTTGGGGAATCGGCAAAACCTCATGGATCGGAGCCTCCGACGAGGAGTCGCTCCGCGCGCTTAACCGTTCGATCGAGCTTGGCCTGAATTTCATCGACACCGCGCTCGGTTATGGGGACGGCCATAGCGAGAAGCTCGTCGGACAAGTCGTCCGCGATCACGGCGGCCCCATCTATGTTGCGACCAAAATTCCGCCGAAAAACTATCAATGGCCGGCCCGCGCCGGCGTTCCGGCAGAGGAGACGTTTCCCGCGGAGCATGTGATCGCCAGCACGGAGCAAAGCCTGCGCAACCTCGGACTCGATACGATCGACGTGCAGCAATTTCATGTGTGGTCCGACGAATGGGTGGACAAGGGCGACTGGCTGGAAGGCGTACGCAAGCTAAAGGAGCAGGGGAAAATTCGTTTCTTCGGCGTTTCGATCAACGATTATGAGCCGAATAATGCGATCAAGCTGATCGAAACGGGGCTCGTCGACACGGTTCAGGTCATCTACAACATGTTCGAGCAAAGCCCCGAGGATGAGCTGCTGCCGGCCTGCCTGAAGCATAATGTCGGCGTCATTGTGCGCGTCGCGCTGGACGAGGGCGGGCTGACCGGACGGATTACGCCGGAAACGACGTTCGAGGAGGGCGACTTCCGCAACAACTATTTCCGCGGCGACCGCAAGCTGGAAGTGTATGAACGGGTGAGGAAAATCGCCGCGGACCTGGAAATCGGCATCGAGGATATGCCGGAAGCCGCCCTGCGTTATGTGCTGAGCCATCCGGCGGTTTCCACCGTCATTCCGGGCATGCGCTCGGTGCGCAATGTGGAGCGCAATATGCGGGTGGGCGACGGCAAAGGATTGCCCGGGGACAAGCTGGCGAAGGTGAAGCCGCACCGTTGGCTCCGCAACTTCTACCGCGATTGAATGAATGGCGGCCTACCGTTTGCGGTAGGCTTTTGCATGGAATGCGTTAATGTGCCGGAAGAGAAGCTCCCCGTCGAGCGGCAGCGAGTCGTCGCCGTCCCGGAAGCGCAGCACCATCGCGCGGTACGGCTCCGGCACCCAGAAGTATCGGTGGACATAATCGGTCGCGACGAAGCCGCACGATTCCCAGAAGGCGATGCGTGCGAGATTGTCCGGCGTCGCATCCGACTCGACCTCGATGATGATGCCGGCGAGGCCTGAAGAATGCTCCGCCCACTGCCTGATCAGCGCGAGAAATTCCCGTCCGGCGCCTTGCCCGCGCAAATCGGCGCGCACGGCCAAATAATCGATGATCAGCGCTTCGCCTTGCTCCGTTACACCGGTCAGCGCCATGGCCACCGCGCCCCGACCGTCTTCGCCCAGATGGAGCCTGCCGATGCCGCGCTCGAGCATGCGCCGGATGAGCGCGTCCGGTTTGCGTCCTTCCCGGGGAAAAGCGCGGTCGTAGATCGGTTCGGCGCGCTGCCAGAACTGCTCGTCCCACTCTGAAATCGTAATTAGCTTCATGACGCCGGCCCCCTGACGGTTGGTTAATGTTCGTGCACTTTAGCTTGTTCTATACTTATACTTAACCGGGAGGCGACTTTCAAGTGGCTTTGCTCCAATGTCATTTTTATTCCGAGGTGCTCGGCCTGAACACGACGATGACGGTCATTTTGCCGCAGGCGACCCGAACGCAGATCGGCCTGGAAAACCGCGCGGGCGGAGGCAAGCATCCGACGCTCTATCTTCTGCACGGGCTCAGCGACGACGATTCCATCTGGCTTCGCCGGACGTCGATCGAGCGTTATGCCGCTCCTTACGGGCTGGCCGTCGTCATGCCGCAGGTGCACCGCAGTTTTTATACCGACATGAAATTCGGGGAGCGTTACTGGACGTTCCTGTCGGACGAGCTGCCGGCGCTGGCTCGTTCGTTTTTTCCGCTATCGGACAGGCGGGAGGATAATTTCGTGGCGGGGCTGTCGATGGGCGGCTACGGCGCTTTCAAATGGGCGCTGCGCCGGCCCGAGCATTTCGCGGCGGCGGCGAGCCTGTCGGGCGCGCTCGATATGGCGAGCCATGTCCGCAAGCCGAAAATCGAATGGGAGACCGATCTGTTCGGGTTCATTTACGGCAAAGAGGACATAGCCGGAACGGAGAACGACCTGTTGTGGCTGCTCGAGCAGGGGGAGGCGTCGGATAAGCCGAAGCCGAAGCTTTATCAGTGCTGCGGAACGGAAGATTTTCTGCATGAGGATAATGTGGCGTTTACGGAAACCTGCCGCAAGACAAGCTATGATCTGACGGCCGTTTACGATAAAGGCGATCATGAGTGGGGGTATTGGGACGACCATATTCAACGGGTGCTGGTATGGCTTCCGCTTCGCAGGTAGCGGCTCCCATGGACAGACATTTTTTCGCGCGCGATCCCGTGATCGTAGCGGAGGAACTGATCGGCTGCAAGCTTGTCCGGCGAACCGGCCACGGTACGATACGCGTGCGCATTACGGAAACGGAAGCTTACCGCGGGGCGGACGACCCCGCCAGCCACGCGTATCGCGGCCCCACGCCGCGCAACAAGCCGATGTTCGGAGCAGTAGGGTGCTTATATGTTTATTTTATTTACGGGATGCATCATTGCATGAATATCGTTGCCCATCCGCCGGGCGAACCGGGCGCCGTCCTGATCCGGGCGGCGGCGGCGGAGCAGGGGATCGGGCTTCTTCGCTTGAACCGTCCCGGAGCCCCCGACAGCCGCTTGACGGATGGCCCGGGCAAGCTGGCGAAGGCGCTCGGCATCGATCTGTCCCATAACGGGCTCGACCTGTTCGCCGCCGGCAGCGAGACGTTAACCGTCGAGCCGCCGGACCGCCGTTATGCTTGTGCGGCGAGCGGCCGAGTCGGCATAAAGGCCGGGGCCGATCTTCCGTGGCGTTTCACGGGAGCGTATGAGTGAAAGTTGAGTTAATAACAACATCTGTGCAAATGACAGGAGGGCCGGAATGGAAGCGCGATTCGGTTTTGCCTACGCCCACCCCGACGATGAATCGTTCCTGAGCGCGGCGCTTATCCGCGGCTTGGCCGACAAAGGACGGGAGCCCGTGCTGCTGCTGGCCAGCCGGGGCGACGCGGGCCAGAATAACGGAGAGTACCGCCACCTGAACCGCCGCGAGCTCGGGGAGCTGCGCGAGCGCGAAATGGCGGAAGCCGCGCGCATCCTCGGGCTCGCCGGCGTTGAATATCTCGGATACCCGGACGGCAAGCTGAAGGAGGCCGACGCGGAAGCTTTCGTCAGCGGCGTCGCCGACTTCATCAACCGGCACCGGCTTGATACGGTCGTCACCTTCCCGGAAGACGGCGGCAACTTTCATCCTGATCATATGGCAGTCTCGGCTGCCGTGACGAAAGCGGTAACCGGCGGCAGGTGTGCATCCGTCCAACAACTGTTGGTCGTCTGTTCCGAAACGCTCACGGCAAACGGCGTCCGCCCGGTCTTGAGCATGGACGTCAAGCCGTTATGGGAAGTGAAAGCCGCCGCGCTGCGGGCCCACCGGTCCCAAATCGAGGCGATCCGGCGATATTTCGGAGACTTGCGCGAATGTCCCGAGAACAGGCGGTTTGAGTCGTTTGCGCTGCGGTGGATGAACGGAAAGGATTGGCCGGAAGCGGGCGAGACCGAACAATTCGATAATTTGTTGTGAAAATGTCCACCGGAATCGCAGCCGAACATAAAGAAGGATCCTTTCCGCAAATCGCCGGCGTGTTCGGCGTCAGCCGGAGCGCTTCCGTGAACCTGCTGTGCGGATATACGGGGCTGGCCGGCGCATTGTCCTTTTGGGTGCTTATCGGCAGGCTCGCTTAAGCGCCAGAAAACCGCCCTTCGGCGGTTTTTGTGTTAAGCGCAGACGATAAGCAAAATTAACTGACGGAGGTCCGAAATGGCGGCAAAATATTTCATGGAATGCAGCCGGCCGCTGGCAAACCGATTGATTGGCGAGACGTAGCGGATGGCGTGCGGCGGATGCCGATCGTTCCGCTTGACGGGTATGGGTTATTTGGATATAACGGCCGCATAACGAGGGTGGAGCGGCAGGAAGGGTGACGTTGGTGGCGGGAATGATTCGTAATGAGCAGATTAAAGCGCGGGAAGTGCTGCTCACGGGCCTGAACGGCGAGGATCTGGGTGTGGTTGCTGCCAGGGAGGCGCTTGACATGGCGAGGAAGCTGAAGGTGGACTTGGTGTGCACCTCGTTGATGAGCAGCCCGCCGCCCTGCCGGCTGATCGGCGCCGATGCCGCGGTCCGGGAAGCGCAGCAGGCGCGCAAAAAGGAACAGGCGCCCAAGGTCAAGGAGCTTCGGCTTACGCCGCGCATCGAAGACCACGATTACGATACGAAGCGGCAGCAGGCGGAGCGGCATTTGAAGGGCGGCGACGAGGTTCTGTTCGTCGTGCGTATCCAGGGGAAGGAAGGGGCCGCCGCGAAAACGCTGCTTGAGGCGCTGATTCGCGACCTGAAGCCGTTCGGGCGGGCCAAGACGGGCATTCAGCTGAGCGGCAAGCAGGCGGTCGTCCAGCTCGAACCCGGCGGTTCCTGAACCGCCGGAATTTACGGCAAAATCGCATCTAGGCAAAGCGTTTGCGGCAGATTAGAATAGAGAGGTATGATGTCAGTTATATGGCGATCAAAGGAGAATGAAACATGTCCAAGATTAGAGTGGCCGTGATCGGCTGCGGATCGATTTCCAAACACCGGCACATTCCGGAATACGCCATGAATCCGAACGTGGAGCTCGTCGCCTTCTGCGACGTGGTGCCCGCGCGGTCGCAGCAGTATGCCGACGAGTACGGCGCCAAGGCGTACACCGATTACAAGGAGATGCTGGAGAAAGAGCAGCCGGATGCGGTCAGCGTGTGCCTGCCGAATGCGCTCCATGCGCCCGTGACGATTGCGGCGGCCGAAGCCGGCGCCCATGTGCTTGTGGAGAAACCGATGGCGTCCACCGAGGAAGAAGCGCTGGCCATGATCGAAGCGGCCAAGAACAACGGCGTTTTCCTGATGGTGGGGCATAATCAGCGTTTGATGCCGCCGCACGTAAAGGCGAAGCAGCTGCTCGATTCCGGCTCGCTCGGCAAAGTCATTTCGTTCCGCACGTCGTTCGGGCATCCGGGACCGGAAGCCTGGAGCGTAGACGGACGCAACAGCTGGTTTTTTAACAAGGAAGAAGCGATCATGGGCGCAATGGGCGACCTGGGCGTACATAAAGCGGATTTGATCCGTTACCTGCTGAGCGACGAAGTGGCGGAAATCGCCGCTTTCATCGGGACGATCGACAAGCAGGGGACCGAAGTGGACGATAACGCGACATGCGTGCTCCGCATGAAGAGCGGCGCGATCGGCACGCTGGTCGCCAGCTGGACGTATTATAAAGGCGAGGACAACAGCACGGTGCTGTGGTGCGAGAACGGCGTCATGAAGATCGGCACGGACCCTGAAGACCAGGTCATCGTTGAGCTGCGCAACGGAAACGTGGAGAAGTATAAGGTCGGAGCCATCGCGACGAATGAGAATCAAACGACGAGCGGCGTTATCGACGCATTCGTGGATTCGATTATTTCGGGCCAGCCGCCGGTCATTTCCGGTGAAGAAGGGCTGAAATCGCTGAAGGTCATCCTGGCGGCGTTCGAATCGCAGGAGACCGGCAAAATCGTTAATATCTAAGCGCATACAACGAAAAAGCGCGGGCGCCTCATCGGATGGGGTGCCCTTTTGCTGTGGACAATTAGGGCCTGGTCGCCTTCTCCCATTGCTCAAGCCGGGAAAAAGCTTCTTCATTCGTATGGCCGCACATCTCTTCATCGGGTCGTAAGCTGCTGCAGACGGCAGGCCGTTCGGGGCTGCCGAATAGGCGGCATCGGTATACCATTTCAGGCACATCCCCATAGTAAAACTTTACAGACTGAAGCGGGTTTGCTAGAATACGAATGTAAAAACGGTTAACCTTTCATTTCATATGAGGTTAACAAAAAATACATACGGTTGGTGATTCGATAACGTGAGTACTTCTTACGAAAGACTTGCAGCCATCGACAAGGCTCATCTGTGGCACCCGTTCACGCAAATGAAAGATTACGTTCGCTCGGAGCCGCTCATCATCGAGCGGGGCGACGGCGTCATGCTTTACGACGTTCAAGGCCGCGGCTACTACGACGGTTTCTCGTCGGTCTGGCTCAATGTGCACGGACATAACGTTCCGGAGTTGAACCGGGCGGTAACCGGCCAGCTTGGCAAGGTCGCTCATTCCACTTTGCTCGGGATGTCCAATGTGCCTGCAGTCGAGCTTGCGGGTAAGCTTGCCGCCATTGCGCCTGAAGGATTGACGAAAGTATTTTATTCCGACTCGGGGGCAACGGGCGTCGAGATTGCGCTTAAGATGGCTTTTCAATATTGGCGGAATCTCGGCATACGCGGCAAGACGTCTTTCATAACAATGGAGCAAGCGTATCACGGCGATACGATCGGCGCCGTCAGCGTCGGTTCGATTCCGCTGTATCATGACGTGTTTCGCCCGCTGCTGTTTCCTTCGCTTACGATTCCTTATCCATACGCTTACCGGCATGAGGGCGGTGCGGAAGCCGCGGCGGAGGCCACGCTCTCCGCACTGCGTGCATGTCTCGAGCGGAAGGCGGACGAGATCGCGGCGCTTATCGTGGAGCCGATTGTGCAAGGGGCCGGAGGGATCGTCGTCATGCCGCCCGGTTGTCTTCGGGATATTGCCGCGCTATGCCGCCGTTACGGCGTCCTGCTGATCGCCGATGAAGTGGCGACGGGCTTCGGGCGCACCGGCGCCATGTTCGCTTGCGGGCTGGAAGATGTGGCCCCTGATCTTATGGTCGTCGGCAAAGGGCTTACCGGCGGTTACCTGCCGGTGGCCGCTACGCTTGCCACAGATGACGTGTATCGCGCCTTCTATGCCGATTATGAAGCGCAGAAGACATTTTTTCACGGGCATTCCTACACGGGCAATCCTCTTGGTTGCGCCGTTTCGCTCGCAAGCCTGGAGCTGCTCGAGCAAAATCGCGTTGTCGAAGGGGTCGAATCCAAAGCGGCATTTGTCCGGCGCAAGCTGGAGGTGCTGGAGGATCGGCCGCATGTAGGCGAGATCCGCCAGAAGGGACTCATGATCGGCATCGAGCTTGTTCGCGACAAGCGAACGAAGGAGCCGTACGGTTGGGAGGAGCGGATCGGCGTGCGTGTAAGCCAACGGGCAAGAGAACTGGGAATGCTGACGCGGCCGTTAGGCAACGTCATCGTCTTTATCCCGCCGCTGGCCAGCACGATCGATGAACTCGACGCGATGACCCGAATTCTGACGGCCGCGATCGGGGACGTGACGGAACGATGAGGCGTATACGCGGGATATTCGTGACGGGCACCGATACGGGGGTAGGCAAAACGACGGTGACGGCCGCTCTAACCGCGGCGCTCCGGGCGGAAGGGATAAACGCCGGCGTATGGAAGCCGGTCCAATCCGGCGTATCGCCGGAAAGCGGATTGTCCGACGCCGCCCGGCTGCTGCTCGGCGCGGGCCTGGCCGATCGGCCGGAGACGGTTGCACCGTTCTCGTTCCGTGCGCCGCTTTCACCTTTCCTTGCGGCCAGCCAGGAAGGCGTCACGCTGACGATGGAGGCTTTGGCGGCGGCGGGCGAGCCGCTGAACAGCCGATACGATGCGCTGCTCGTGGAAGGCGCGGGCGGCGTTGCCGTGCCGCTGACCGAGGAAGCGCTAGTGTCCGACTTTATCGCGTTTCTCGGCATACCCGCGCTAATCGTGGCGCGTTCGGGGCTCGGTACCATCAATCATACGCTGCTGACGATTGAAATGCTGCGCAAACGGTCGATTCCGATTATCGGTGTCGTGTTGAACGACAGCCCGGTGAACCATAGCTCCGGCGATCCGAGCGTCGCCGCCAACGCCGCGCTGATCGAGCGGTACGGGGATGTGAAGGTGCTGGGCCATTTTCCGCGTGTGCCTGTTGAAAATAACGAAACGTTGCGCCTGACCGCGAGGGACGCGATCGATTTGCTGCCGGTCCGGCTGGCGCTGGAATCACAGGAAATGGGAGGCAACTGAAATGACGACAATAAATATGCATACCGATTGGCAGAAGTTGGCGCGGCTGGCGCTTGACGGGACCATGCTGTCGGTGGAGGAAGGGCTCGCCGTGCTCGGCGCGCCGGACGACGAAGTGCTGCCGCTGCTGCAGGCCGCTTTTACGGTCCGAAAACACTATTACGGCAAAAAAGTAAAGCTGAACATGATCATCAACGCCAAAAGCGGCCTGTGCCCCGAGGATTGCGGCTACTGCTCACAGTCGATCGTGTCGACGGCGCCCGTCCCGAAATATACGCTGCTCGACAAAGAAACGCTGCTGGCCGGCGCTCGTGAGGCGATGGCGCGAAGTGCGGGAACCTACTGTATTGTCGCCGCCGGCAAAGGCCCGACCGACAAGGAGCTTGACCAGGTCGTCGAAGCGGTCAAGGAAATCCGGGACACGATGCCGCTTAAAATATGTGCCTGTCTGGGCATCCTGAAGGACGAACAAGCGCAGCGGCTGGCAGATGCCGGGGTGCACCGCTACAACCATAATCTGAATACAAGCAAAGCGAATTACCCGTCGATTACGACGACGCATACTTACGATCAACGGGTCGAGACGGTGCAAACGGCCAAAATGCACGGGATGTCGCCGTGCTCGGGCGTTATCATCGGCATGGGCGAGAGTGACCGCGAAATCGTCGAGATGGCTTATGCCCTTCGCGAGCTGGATGCCGATTCGATTCCGGTCAACTTCCTGAACGCCATTCCCGGTACTCCGCTGGCGGAGGCGGGGAGAACGCCGGCTTTGAAAGCCCTGAAGGTACTGGCTTTGTTTCGTTTCCTGTGCCCGGGGAAGGAAATCCGCGTCGCGGGCGGCCGCGAAGTCAATCTTCGCTCCCTTCAGCCCTTGGCCCTTTATGCCGCGAATTCACTGTTCGTCGGCGATTATTTGACGACCGAAGGGCAAGCGGTGTCGGCGGACCACCAAATGATTGAAGATTTGGGGTTTGAGATCGAGCTGTGCGCCCTGTAAAGCGGATTACGGCCTTGGATTGGATCGAAAAGGAGCTGCACGCGCTGGCGGGTGTATCGCTGGAACGCGAATTGGTCGAATACGCCCCCGCGAACGGACTCCCCGGGCATACGATGCGCGAAGGACGGCTGCTGCTCGATCTATCGTCGAACGACTACCTCGGCTTAACCGGACATCCCGTCATTGCCGCGGCGATGAGCCGTGCCGCACACGACGAGGGGAATGGAGCGGGCGCTTCCCGTTTGGTGACCGGCAACCGGCCGGCTTACGGGAGGCTGGAGCGGATGCTGGCGGAATGGCAGGGAAAAGAAGCGGCATTGGTATTCGCCAACGGCTATGCGGCCAATATCGGCGTAATCGGCTCGCTGGCCGGCAGAGGCGACGCCGTCTTCAGCGACCGGTTGAATCATGCCAGTATCGTGGACGGCATTGCATTAAGCCGTGCGGAGCACGCGCGATACCGTCACAACGATCCGGAGCATCTGAGATGGCTTCTTGAGAAAAACCGCCACGCCCGGCGCAAGCTGATCGTGACGGACGCGGTGTTTTCCATGGACGGGGACAAGGCGATGCTGGGGGAGCTCGTCCTTCTGAAAAGAGAGTTCGGCGCCATGCTGATGGTGGATGAAGCGCACAGCGGCGGGGTATACGGGCGTCATGGCGAAGGACTGAGCCGAACGCTCGGACTGCAGGAAGACGTTGACGTTCATATGGGTACGTTCAGCAAAGCGTTCGGTGTGTATGGCGGTTATGTGTGCGGCAATCGTTCACTCATCCGTTGGTTGATCAACAAAGCCAGGCCGCTTGTATATTCGACCGCGCTTCCGCCGGCGGTCATCGGCGGGGTGATTGCAGCGCTGGAGCTCGTACGGAAAGAAGCTTGGAGACGTGAACGCCTCACTGAAACAACGGGCACCTTTCGCGCCTCGCTTCGCGCCGCCGGCTTCGATGTCGGCTACAGCGATTCGCCGATCGTACCGGTCATCGTCGGCGACAGCGCAGCCGCTTTGCGTTTCGGCGCCGCCTTGGCCGAGGAAGGGATCGCCGCGGTGGCGATCCGCCCTCCGACGGTGCCCGGCGGTACGGCCCGTATCCGCTTCACGTTGTCCGCTTCACATGACGAGTCGGTCATGAAAGCTGCGGCAGAGATGATTCGGAAGGCCGGCATGAAAGCGGGGGTGCTGGCGCCGTGACGTATTCAATTAAGGAACCGTCAACCGTTAACGGGAAATCCGTTCCCGCCATGCTGTGGCTTGGCGGTTGGAGTATGCCGGATCAGGTTTTCGAACCGTTAAGGAGCTTGCTGCCCGAGTTTCGCCATTACTCCGTCGAATACGGAAGTGCGGATTCGCAGGCTATTATGCTCGACATGATCCAGGCTGCCGCCTTAGCTGCGCGTTCCGAGCCGCTGATTGTTGCCGGCTGGTCGCTCGGCGGCTTGGCCGCGCTTCGGCTTGCGGCCGAAGGGCTGGCGGACGGACTGGTATTGCTGGCTTCCACGGCAAAGTTCGTGCGGTCGAAGGCGGAAAGAAACCTCGGCTGGCCGGATGCCTTTCTTCGGCATATGATTCATGCGCTTGCGAGGGACCGCGAGGCGGTAGAAGCCGATTTCCGCACCAAATTATTTACGGAAGAAGAGCGCGAGCGGGGACTGGAGAGCCTTATTCCCAACACGGGACAATGGACGCGCGAAGCGCTGCTTGCCGGACTGGGACTGCTGCGGGATGCAAACCTGCTTTCCGATTTGCCGGACATTGCCTGTCCTGCGCTCGTCGTGCACGGTACGGACGATTCCGTTTGTCCCTACGAAGCAGCCTTGGAGTTGAGCGACGCGTTGCCGCAGGCGGAATTGCTGACGTTGCACGGCTGCGGTCATGCGCCTTTTCTCGGCCGGGAGAGCGTTGTTGCCGAAGAGATAAGGAGGTGGCGGCTTGCGTCATTCGAGCGAGTCGATTCGCCGAAAGTTTAATCGCAGCGCGGAAGGCGGCTATAACCAATATGCCGAGGTCCAGCGGGACATGGCCGACTGGCTTGCGCAATCGCTGGATACAGTAAAACTTCCGTGCGATGAAGCCGCTTCAGAATGGCTGGAGATCGGATGCGGGACGGGCTTCCTTAGCGAAAAACTGCTCAGTCGGCCATGCGCTTCCTTGACGGCATTGGATCTGTCGCCAGACATGCTGCGCCAAGCCGAAGCGCGCGTACAAGCTTTTTACCGGTATCCGAACAGGGAACGTTCGCGCCCCCGCATCCGTTTCCTGCTTGCCGACGTAGAGACATGGGCGCCGTCCGCGGAGCCTTTATCGTACGATATCATCGCTTCCGGAGCCTGCTTTCAATGGCTGCGGCGGCCGCGGGAGACGCTTCGTTCCCTGGGCGGATTGCTGCGCTCCGGCGGTTGGCTGGCATTCACGACATTCGGCCCTGAGACGTTCCGGGAGCTGCATGAATCATTTGAAGAGGCGCATCGCTTAAGCGGCCTGCAGCCCGAACACCACGGCTTAACCCTAAAGCCGGCGGATGCTTGGCAGACCTGCCTATCGGAAGCCGGGTTTATCGATATGGAATGCGAACGAGTTGTGCGCAGAAAAACCTACCCGTCGGTTGTCGATTTCCTTCATGCCGTGAAAGCTGTCGGAGCCGGGGCATCGGAGGCCAACGCTTCCAATGGCCTCGGCCGCCGACGCTTGTTTGCCGATATGATCAGGACGTACGATTCCCGATTCCGTCAAGGAGATGGAGTCGCAGTGACGTACGACCTGCTGCTGTTCCGCGCAAGGTCCGCTTTTACCGGGCCGTCTTGATTGTCCCCACGTATTTGCGGTATACTTTTCTCGCCAAATAACGAAATAAGGAGAAATAGAATGGACAAAGTATTGATTTTCGGCCATAAAAATCCGGACACGGACTCCATCTGCTCCGCCATCGCTTACGCCGAGCTGAAGAAAAGCCTGGGTGTAAACGCGGAAGCCGTCCGTTTGGGCGCCGTCAGCGAAGAAACGCAATTCGCGCTCAGCACGTTCAAGACCGAAGCTCCCCGGCTTGTCGAGAACGTGGCCGCGGAAGCGAAAAACGTCATTCTGGTCGACCATAACGAACGCCAGCAGAGCGCGAACGATATCGACCAGGTTACCGTGAAAGAGGTTATCGACCATCACCGGATCGCCAACTTCGAGACGAGCGGACCGCTGTACTACCGCGCCGAGCCTGTAGGCTGCACCGCCACGATCCTGAAAAAGCTGTACAAGGAGAACGGTGTCGAGATCCGCAAGGATGTTGCCGGTCTTATGTTATCCGCGATCATTTCCGATTCGCTTCTGTTCAAATCGCCAACCTGCACGGAAGAAGATGTTGCCGCCGCTCGCGAATTGGCGGACATCGCAGGCGTCAATGCGGACACTTACGGCCTGGATATGCTGAAAGCCGGCGCCAATCTGAGCGCCAAAACGATCGCCGATCTCATTTCGCTGGATTCGAAAGAGTTCTCCATGGGCAATGCCAAAGTAGAGATCGCCCAGGTGAACGCCGTCGACACGAACGACGTTCTGTCCCGTCAAGCCGAGCTCGAGGATGCGCTGACGAACATCATCAACCGGAAAAACCTCGATCTGTTCGTATTCGTGGTCACTGATATTTTGAACAACGATTCGATCGCCGTCGCCCTCGGACGCGAAGCAAGCGCCGTGGAGCAGGCATACAACGTGACGCTGGCAGACAACAAAGCTGTGCTGAAGGGTGTTGTCTCCCGCAAATCGCAGATCGTTCCGGTGCTCACCGATATTTTCAACAAACGGTGAACCTCCCTCGCCTGTAGAGGTCGGGGCTTTTGAATACGTGAAATGACCCTTGCATGAAGACAGCCGACCCCGGTCGGCTGTCTTTATTATATTCGACATAACTTCTTATTTATTGATGTCAGCATTTGACAAACATCTCGGCGGCCTTCCTTTACAATATCCAATGTAGCGTCAATCGCATATAAAGAAAAAGGAGCCGATCCAGACGATGATGGAGCACCAGGACCCCTATGTTTACGCCACTTTTACCGCGGCGGTTTCTTATCTCGTTAGTGCCCGTACCAGGAGAGAGGCCATACAGTTGGCCGCATTTCGTCTGAACGAAAGCACGCTCCGGCTGAATCAGGCCCAGCTCGTCAACGATAAGGGAGAGAAGCTGACTTTTACCGTCGACAAGGTGCTCTCCCTGGACTGGACGGATGCCGACTTTTCCGATTTCAGCGATCGGTTTCGTGTAACCGGCAACGTACGCTTGATGTTTCGGATCGATACCCGGAACGCAAGCAAGGGCAGGGCCCTTTTTGGATCCTATAAGCTCCGCAAGGCGCTTTTTGACGATCGCACGGCTTGGACACTTCCTACGACCCGCGACCCGGCTTTCGTTCTCGTGACGAGCCAATCGCTTGAATGGAACAACATCCCGATCGTCTACGGCTACCGGCTGAAAGGCGTGGAAGCGAAGATCTCCTAACACCACAGAGCAAAAAGCCGCCTTGATGGCGGCTTTTTGCCGTCTTGGCACCGGATGCGCGGGATAGGCTTATTTCGCTTGCCGGATAGGTATGCGGCTTCGGCTCTTCGGGAACCCTGTAACAGATGCGGGTTAACTCAAATCAATCGGAGACAAGGGGATGCATCATGCGGGATCGGCATCGTCATGATTGGGAAGAAGACGCGCGGGACCGGTATGAATCGGACATCGACTCGGACGCTCGGGAGGACGACGGCCAGGAACGGCTGCTCGACGAGTCGTTCGACAATTGGTATGAATCGATCGGCAGGGCGGTGGCGCGGCAGGAGCGGCTTGTTTCGGTGCCGAAGCAGAACGTGTTCGACGCCGCCGTCGAAGTGGAAGAGAACGTGAGCAAGAAGTTCCGGGATTGAACGAGGATTGACCACAACAGGGAGGCCGAACCATGAGCAACGATCTCGATGCGATACGCGCCGATCAGCAAAATTTTTTGGACAAGACGGAAGACGAGGTCAAGGCGGTGCCGGCTTCGACGAATGGCGACGAGGCGGTTGAAGCGATAACGGCCCATATCAACAAATACGATGTTCCCGAAGAAAAGGAAGAAGCAGGCCGCTGACGGCCTGCTTTTTTAGTGCGTCTCGCGTTCAAGCATAAACCTGGCACGGCTGAGTTAAGAGATGAAGGAATATAGACTTTTACTCCAATCAATGAACGGATCGGTAACATAGAATACTTCATGTCCACAATAGAATGTCATGAAGGAAAGGCTGGTGGAGACACGTGCTGGATAGTACGCCTCTACAGGATCTGCATATTCGCGTCATCGGAACGGGCTATGTCGGATTAGTGGTTGGCGCGTGTTTTGCGGAATTGGGCTATCGGGTCGTATGCGTCGATAAGGATGAAAGGAAAGTCGAAAGCCTGCGTCAAGGGAAAGTGCTGTTTTATGAATCCAAACTTGAAAGCCTCGTGACGGAAAATTTACGAAGCGGCCGTCTCTCCTTCACTGCGAAACTCTCCCCCGCAGCATCGGGAATTACCGTTTTCTTTATTGCCGTCGGCACCCCTTCAAATCCGGACGGGAGCGCCGATTTAAACTACGTGGTGGAGGCATCCGGTAACATCGGCGATATGATAAACGGTTATTCCATCGTGATAACCAAATCCACCGTGCCGATCGGAACGACGTATCGGGTCAAAAAGATCGTGCAGGAACGGCTGAAGCAAAGAGGACTTGGGCATATCCCCTTTGACGTAGGCAACAATCCCGAATTTTTAAGAGAAGGATCCGCGGTGAAGGATTTCATGCAGCCGAACCGTATCGTGATCGGCACCGATTCGCACACCTGCTCGAAGTGGATAAAGGCGTTGTACCGGCCTTTAACGGACAAAGGGTATCCGCTGGTGGAGATGGATGTGATCTCATCCGAAATGACGAAATACGCATCGAATACCATGTTGGCCTCACGTATCAGTTTTATGAATGAAATGTCCCGTATTTGCGATGCAGTTGGGGCGGATATCGAATCGGTGCGCAAGGGGATGGTTTACGACAACAGGATCGGATCACAATTTTTGTATCCCGGCGTCGGATATGGCGGTTCCTGCTTTCCGAAGGATGTTAAAGCGTTAATCCACACCGCTTCCGAGCTTCAACTTGATTCGCCGCTCCTGCACGCCATCGAGAAGGTGAATCAGGAGCAAAAGAAAACGCTGGTCCGCATGGTGAACCGACTATTCGGCAATTCGCTCAAGGGCGTGCGGCTGGCGGTTTGGGGGCTGGCCTTTAAACCGGATACCGACGATATTCGCGAATCGCCCGCTCTGGACACGATCCGTCAGCTGCGGAATCAGGGTGCAATCTTACAGGTTCACGACCCGATGGCCATGGACAATGCAAAGCGGGAGCTGGGTGAGGAAGGCATACGGTATAAGCCTGAACCCTATGAAGCTCTGCATGACGCGGACGCCCTGCTGCTGCTTACAGAATGGCCAAACTACCGGGCGGCGGACCTGTCCCGCATCAATAGCATATTAAGGCAGCCCATCGTGCTGGACGGACGGAATGTATATGATCCCATTATGATGAAAGAGGCAGGCATTCAGTATTTTTGCATCGGCAGAAACGCGTCATCACCTCAATTTAAACTCGAGAATGTGCCGAAACCCGGCCTCAAAGAACATGGGTAGGCGCCAATTTCGTCCATACATGATGTTCGTCCGTGTCCGGCGCGTATCACAAGCCATACAATTTTAAGAGACATGTGCTGGAAAACAGGAATGGAAGGTGGCCATAAATTGAAGGTGCGTAAAGCAATCATACCCGCAGCCGGGCTAGGTACCCGATTTCTGCCAGCCACAAAAGCGATGCCCAAAGAAATGCTGCCCATCATCGATAAGCCGACTATCCAGTTCATTGTGGAAGAAGCGGTCCAGTCGGGAATAGAAGAAATCATCATCGTTACGGGCAAAGGCAAACGGGCCATTGAAGATCATTTTGACATAGCCTACGAGTTGGAGCAGCACCTTCTGCAAAAAGGGAAGGACGAACTGTACCGCAAAGTTCGGGAGCCCGCGCGGATGATCGACATCCATTATATCCGCCAGAAAGAACCGAAAGGACTTGGGCACGCCGTTTGGTGCGCAAGAAAGTTTATCAATAACGAACCGTTTGCCGTCCTGCTGGGCGATACGTTTCGTTCAAGCGGAAACCCCCTGTCTGAAACAAATGATGGATCAGTATGACCGGTACAAAACGTCGGTTCTCGGCGTGCACCGGGTATGGCCCGAATCGATTTCCAGCTATGGCATCGTGGATGGCAACCAGCTGCACGACGGTTTCTACAGCATTAACCGTCTGGTGGAGAAACCGAACCATGAGGACGCCCCCTCCAATCTTGCGATGATCGGACGATATATTCTGACTCCCAGTATTTTTGACTTTTTGGAGCACCAGGAAGAGGGGGTTGGGAAGGAAATTCAGTTGACCGACGCTATTTCCAAACTGAATGAGTTCGAAGCGGTTTATGCCATCGAGATCGCCGGAATTTGGCACGACGTCGGGGATCATTGGGGATATGTGAAGTCCATGCTGACCCTGGCTTCGCAGAGGGAAGATTTGAAGCATCTCGTGATTGAATATTTGCGCAGTGTTATGACGGACGACTGACATTCCGGCGGGAGGGGTAAGCCGAATGTACGATTTTCTCATCGTCGGTGCCGGCTTCTCCGGCTGTGTTCTGGCCGAGCGGATCGCAAGCCGGTTAAACAAAAGGGTCCTCTTGATCGATTCGCGGAACCACATAGGCGGAAATGCTTTTGATTATTACAATGAACACGGCATTCTGGTACATGCGTACGGACCTCATATTTTTCATACCAACAGTAAAAAAGTGTTTGACTACCTCTCCCGGTTCACGGAATGGCGTCACTATGAGCACCGCGTGCTGGCAAATGTCGACGGGTGCAACGTGCCCATACCGATTAATCTCGATACTTTAAATAAGCTGTACGGCATGCGCATGTCATCCCGTGAGGCGGAAGCTTTCCTCGAATCGGTGCGTGTCCCCGTCGAAACCGTCAGCAACTCCGAAGAAGCCGTTATCAGCAAAGTCGGCCGTGAGCTGTACGAAACATTTTTCAAACATTACACCAAAAAGCAGTGGGACCTATGGCCTTCCGAGTTGGATCCGGGCGTCTGCGGCCGCATTCCCGTAAGAACAAACCGCGATGGCCGTTACTTTATGGACCGGTATCAGGCGATGCCGAAAAACGGCTACACGGAAATGTTCAAAAAGATGGTCCTTCACCCGAACATTCACCTTATGCTTCAGGCGGACTTTCAGTCCGTCAAGCAATTGGTCCCACACCAGTTTCTCATTTATACGGGGCGGATCGATGCGTATTTCGGCTATAAATTCGGAAAGCTGCCTTACCGGTCACTCCGATTTGTTTTCGATACGATCGACCGGGAATATGTTCAGGAAACGGGAACCGTCAATTATCCCAACACCTTCGATTTTACCCGCATTACCGAATTCAAGCATTTGACGGGTCAAGTCCACAGGAAAACGACAATCGTCTATGAGTATCCTTCTTCCGACGGTTCTCCCTACTATCCGATACCCAGCAAGGACAGTGCGCAATTGTACGCCAAGTACAAGGCCGAAGCCGAGAAGCTTTCCGGCGTATGGTTTACCGGGCGGCTGGGCAGTTACCGTTATTACAACATGGATCAGGTTGTGGGGCAGGCGCTGACCTTGTTCGAGACGACGATACCGCATGCAACCGTAAAGGAGGGAATCGGCGCCTATGACTGACGACGGCTTGAGGAACCGGTACTTGGTTGTGGCGCGGGTGGGAGACCGCTCTCTTCATCATCAATGGATTCATCCGGCGGAGGACCGTAATTTCGACTTATTTTTGAGCTACTATGGAAATTCACCCGGGCGTTACGCCGAGGAATGCGAATTCTATACGGCATGCAAAGGAACGAAGTGGCAGAAAATCCACGAGCTGATTGCAAACATTGAAGAACGTGTGTTTCGATATGACGCGGTCTGGTTTCCTGCGGATGATATCAGCACGGATGCGTACAACATCAATCTTATGTTCCATATTTTTGACCAGCTGAAATTGTGGCTGGCGCAGCCTGCCTTGACGAAGGACTCTTTCAAATCATGGAATATCACGATTCAGAGCCCGGACCATATCGTTCGGTACACACATTTTGTAGAAATCATGGCACCCCTGTTTTCTCCCGCGGCCCTGCAGATCTGTTGTCCGAGCTTCGATGCCAATTATTCGGGCTGGGGAATCGATTTTGTATGGCCCAAACTATTAAATTATCCCGACAATAAGATCGCGATGATCGATGCGACACCGGTTCGGCATACCCGCCCCGTCGGCAAAGGCAACCTGGTCCAAAATCAAAGCGCCGAAAGTGCCGACCCGTCCAGAAAAGAACAGTTCAAGAGCGTTCTCGAGCAGCATCAAATCTCTTTCCAGTCCCAATACCCGAACGGCATTAAAGCCATTTCCGGCATCAAGTTCTGTCTATCATAATCCTCGGAGAAGGAGGGAGAGCAATGAGTTTGCCGGCGCATACCGGTCGCAGAAAATATTTAATCATAGCCCGGGTAGGGGATAACTCTCTCCACGCCTCATGGCTGGAGCCGAAAGAGTTCCGCAACTTCGATTTGTGCCTGTGCTATTATGGAGACCATCCCGGCCGTTATGGCGGCGGTTGCGATTACGATTTGAAAGACGAAGGCTCGAAATGGAGCGCAATCAAGCAAATCGTCAAGCGGTTGGGCGACGATCTGTTTCAATATGAAGCGATATGGTGTCCGGACGAAAGCCTTCAAACAGACGCGTTTAACATT
Source organism: uncultured Paenibacillus sp. (assembly GCF_963515335.1). Classification (NCBI taxonomy): domain Bacteria; kingdom Bacillati; phylum Bacillota; class Bacilli; order Caryophanales; family Paenibacillaceae; genus Paenibacillus; species uncultured Paenibacillus sp. Next base: position 54,159 of record NZ_CAUPYC010000021.1, read on the forward strand.
AACCGCATGTTCCATATTTTCACCGATCAAGCGTTGTGGCTGGCGCAGCCCGCCCTCTCGGCCGATTCCGACTGTTCCCGGCGTGAGACCGTTCAGCATCCCGAATACATTCTCCGGTATACCC